>QIIJ01000366.1 GCA_003232595.1 Aurantimonadaceae bacterium
ACAAAACCGGTCGTTGCGCCAATCTTGATGCCCTTGTCCTGCAGCCGCAGGCAAACGTCCTTCACACCAGGCAGCAAAGTTGTATACTTTCGCAGGCAGGCCAGTTGGGCCGGGACAAAATCGGCAAACATTGCATCCACATCCGACTGATCAGGATATTTTCCCTTGATGCCTTCCCAACGTTCGGCAATATCGGGGTCTTCGGTAAGCTTTTGGATATGAAGATCCTTGCGCAACCCCATCGGGCCTCTGGCCTCCAGCATGGAAATTTCCACGCCCTGATTTTTAAATACCTCGACAAATACGACAGCAGGCGCAATCACATAGGCGTCGGCAAGCGTACCGCTCCAGTCCAGTATCAGGGCCTTGACTTCGCCACGATAGTTGCGGGTATAGGTGAAATCACCAAATTTGCTCATTTTATATCCTTTGTTCTGTGTGAGGATGAGGTTTCGGGTGGGTTTAGAGTATTCGTATTGATCAAGCCGCCAGTTTGGCGCGCTCCACAAGGGCAGATTTTGAAGGCGCAGCATTGGCAACACCCATTTCCTTCAACGTTTCTCCGGCTGCCTTGACCACCTTTTGCATTACATTTTGATCAAGATGTCCGATGCAGCCAATTCTGAAGCTGTCCGCCATTGTCAGTTTGCCGGGATAGATGATAAAACCCTTGAGCTTCATCAGATCGTAGAATTTCGAAAAATCGAAAGCACGGTCGTCAGGGTTAAAAAAAGTCACGATGATGGGGGAAAGCCAGCGATCATCGAGCAAAGTTTCAAAACCAAGGGCGCGCATGCCATCGACCAACACATCCCGGTTTTCAGCATACCGCGCGCCACGGGCGGCAACGCCACCTTCACACCTGTGCAACTTCAGGGCTTCCAGAAATGCAGCAATCACATGAGTTGGCGGGGTAAAACGCCATTGGCCACTCCGGTTCATCGCTGTCCACTGGGCATGCAAATCCAGACAAAGCGAATGACAGCGACCTTTGGACGCTTCCAGTGCGGATTTACGTACAAGGGCAAAGCCAAAACCTGGAACACCCTCGATGCATTTGTTGGCGGAGGAGACCAGTGCTTCGAACACAACTGACCGAGTTCAATAGCTCCAAAAGTACTCATGGAATCGATCAGAAGTTTACGGCCATTGGCCTGAACCGCTTCGGCAATTTCCTCAATCGGGTTGAGAATGCCGGAGCTGGTTTCGCAATGTACTGCTACAACATGGCTCAGGGTTGGATCAGCTTTCAGCGCTGTATTAACTTCACCAGCGCGCGGCGGCAGGTAATCGCCTTTGTCGATCAGGGTGTATTTACGACCGATGTAATCCAGTATCTCAACAATCCGCCTGCCATAGGCACCATTGGACAACACCAGCGTATTGCTTTTTGCGGGCAGCAAAGAACCGAGCATGGCTTCTACGACAAATGTGCCACTGCCCTGAATCGGAACACAATCAAATTCTGATCCCGGATCATTGAGCATTGCCAATAACTGTTGTCTCAAATCCAGCGTCATGGCACGGAAATCGTCATCCCAGGAACCCCAGTCGCGCAACATTGCCTGTTTTGTTTCGATTGCAGTGGTCAACGGGCCCGGCGTCAGAAGCCATGGTTCGCCCATGTCGGGAGGTGCAAATCGAGTGTTCACAGACATGACAATTCTCACACGTGATCCTGCAGAATACCGGCAGAATTTAATCGACCATAGGAATTGAATATACATATGTAAAATCGTTATATTTGATGGTAATATCAGCATGGCTTATAGAGTTTTTGTAATCCGCGGCCAATATGAAACCAAAAAAGGGAGTGGTACCAATGCGATTTGTTCAACTTCGTGCATTTCACCATGTGGCAACAGAGGGGGGATTTTCCCGGGCAGCGGAAGTGTTGTCCCTGACCCAACCAGCCATATCTGATCAGGTACGCAAACTTGAAATTGAATATGATATAATCTTGTTTGACCGATCAAAAAAGAGAGCTGTATTGACCGCATTTGGCCAACGGCTGCTCAAGGTTACAAATCGATTGTTCGAATTCGAACAGCAGGCGCGCGATCTTTTTTTGGAATCACGTGCAACAAGTGTGGGGAACCTGCGGATTATTGCGGATTCTCCCCACCACCTGCTGCATATTCTGGCACCATTTCGAAAACTCTATCCAAATGTCAAACTATCGCTCAAAACCGGAAATAGTGATGAAGTGCAGGCAAGCCTGTTTGCATATGAGGCCGATATCGGGGTTTTAGGTGAAGTCCCCGCAAACAAGGCATTCAACACTATCAAACTGAATTCCACGCCTATTATTGCATTTGCGGCAAAGGGGTTCGTACCTGTCAGTGAACATCCCGATTCAATCAATAGAATTTCCAGGTATCCGCTGGTGCTGCGCGAACAAGGCTCAAAAACCAGAAAAATACTGGAAGACTTTGCCAAATCACAAGGCACCAGTATCACTGCATCGATTGAAGTTGAGGGGCGCGATGCGGTGCGCGAAATTGTTGCCTCCGGTGCCGGTATCGGTTTTGTGTCAATCGCCGAATTCGGCGATGACAGGCGTCTGGAGCAGTTGCCATTTGGCGAGGATGAACTGATCATGGACGAAGCCCTGATCTGCCTCAAGGAACGCAATAGCGGTAAATTGATCAAGGCATTCATGAATATCGCTGTTGACCATCTTTAGAGCTGATTGAAATGCCCACTGGAAACCTGTCAGCGCGTTTGCTAGTCTGCTGTTTCTGAATAACAATAATATGGGAATTTGTGATGAAAAAATTGGCGAGTATTGCGACCGCGCTGTGGTTTGCAGGGGGAGTGATTGCGGGCAGTTCAGCGCTGGCGCAGGAAAATAATTTCACCCTTGAGCTCAACAGCGCCAAAGACAATGCCAACGGATGTCGATTGACCTATGTGGCCATTAACAAGACGGGGATCATACTGGAAAAAACCGCCTATGAAGTTGTGGTGTTTGACAAGGATGGCGGTGTTTCGCAGTTCCTTATACTGGAATTCGGCAAACTGCCAATCGGTAAAACCAAGGTCGTGCAGTTTGATCTGAAGGACAATAAATGCACCAATATTTCACGCCTTCTGATCAATGATGTTTCAGAATGCGAAGCGGGCGGGAAAAACGTATCGATCTGTCTCGACGCGCTGAGGACCAAATCGCGAACCAATATCGGTTTTGGCCTTTGACCACCGGTCATCTGGTATAACACCTAATGTTTAGTAACTTTGCCATTCAAATGACTTCGATCGGCGGGCCGGTTTTGCTGGCATTGTTTGCTGCTTCACTGGCGGCAACAATTGCCACACTTTTTAAGATTTTTCAGTTCCTGCAACTGGGTGTGGGGCGTCATGCGCCTGTAAGGGCGGCGTTATCGAAATGGAATGTCGGAGAAAAAAAAGAGGCCTACGAAATTGCCTCAAAGAGCAACACGCCGCTTTCTCGCGTTGCGGCGCAGGCAATGCACTCTTTGGCGCTGGTACCGGATGATTGTGAGCTTGCGCGCCAGCAGGCAACTCATGTGGCACGAAATATTCTCAATACACTGGCGCGGCATATGCGCGTAATCGAGTCTGTAGTGCAGGCAGCCCCGATGCTCGGTCTTTTGGGCACTGTTCTTGGTATGATTGATGCGTTTGGAGAATTGTCTAAAGGCGGCGGCGCAGTTGATCCCACCCAGCTTGCTGGCGGTATCTGGGTCGCATTGAGCACAACAGCGCTGGGACTAACAATTGCAATTCCCTTTTATTTTTTGTCGAACTGGCTGGAATCGCGCATAGAACGGGAGCGGGCAGC
>QIIJ01000271.1 GCA_003232595.1 Aurantimonadaceae bacterium
AAGCTGCTGAAAGGAGAAAGTGTTGTGCCATTGTTTTGTAACCATATACGATGATGTTATACATCATATATGTGCACTTGTGTAACCATTGTCAAGGGTATATATCATTATATATGATGACCAATGGAGATTGATAATGGAAGCACGCAAAAAGAACCCTGTTAATGTCGAATACGAAACCAGGGCGAAAAACCTATTGAAAGGAGAATTGAAGAGAAAGGGAATTACATATCGCGATTTAGCCGAAAGACTGAAATCAATAGGCATTCATGAGAATGAGCGGAATCTGAATAACAAGATTAGTCGAGGGGGTTTTTCGGCGGCATTTTTATTGGAATGCATGGAAGTGCTGGATACACAAACCTTACACATCGTCTGAGCGGTTTTTCTTGTTTACTTTGTCCACGATTGGAAGCCATGAACTCATCCCGTTGTCCTTGATATCTTCCACAATTTGACGATCTAAAACGGAATTTGCGGTAATATTCTCTCTTGGAATATCACTAATTTTTAATAACCCATCTTCTCCAGCAAGATCAATCAAACCCTGCTTTACATAGTGAGTAATTTCACTTGTTAACGCCCTCGCTGTGCTGCTGTCTTCGTAATGGATCAAATTCACATTTTTGATAAAGCAGGCAGCTTCCCAAATTTCAAAGGTAGTTTTTTCTTCAGCCCATTGAAGGCTTCCCCATTGGTACAATTCTTGTTTTTGTTCAATTACCGTTTTGCCTCCACTATCCAAAAACCCGCCCATTTTTGGGGTATGTGTTTTTTCAATTGGAATAGAAGCGCCTTCGGTTAAGGTATCTTCTGGTTTTGGTTTGAACCAAGCATCAAAAGTTCTAACAACAATCGGAAATAAAGTTTCTTGATTATTTTCATATTTATGCAAAAGCCATATCGCTAACAGCCCCAAAATAATCAAAACAAATCCACTAAAGACATCAAGCAGCATGATGAGACCCGCGAGAACTATCTCCAATGCAAAAAATATATATAAGTTTTTTGGTGTTAAATAAGGTGTGCTCATAATGCCATCCAACCAGAAAACCCGCTGGTTGTGGAGTCGAATCTGTTTCAATCTGTATGTAAGTCATTTTCACCTTCCGCCAGACTTGGTGCGTTTGCTACCTAAGTCCGAGAAGGTGACCGCCTAGCGGGCGGATGAGGGGTTGTGAGCGGAAGCGAACAATAATAATATCAAGGAGTTGAAGGTGATATTGTGACCCCTCATCCGACCATTGCTGCGCAATGCCCACCTTCTCTCGCAAGGGAAGAAGAAAAAAATACCAAAAATTCTATCCGCACTCCTCCCCAAAGCAGTAGACTGTGTCTATCGCCTCGTGAAACACCGGACCATGGACCGGATGGATCGGTCGGGGCGGCGGTGTCCTTCGGGTGGGCTACGGTAGCTCACTGGGTGATGAGCCTCGACGCCCGCGTTGCTTTGCAACGCAGATTTCCTGTTTTCATGATCTTGTCCGAAAAGTCTTACAACTTTTCGGGATCATGTGACCTCGGTACGTATTCTCCCTGAGATGCGGCCTAGCGTAAGATGAAGCAGAGATGTAACCAGGGCAAGCCCCCCCCAAATTCTGGCAGGGACGCATGATTGCGTCATATAAATTAAATAGATTCGACGGACAATCATGCGTCCCGCGTTTCACTCAAATACTTCCAGCCTGCGAATATCGCGTGGGAACGCACCCCCACAATACCCCTTTCACCGTCACCCCGGAATCGTGGCACACGATATCCGGGGCCTACTATGCACCACTCAAGCAGCGGAATGATCGATCATGAAAAATGTTGCGACACCCAATATACGTCAACATCCCGCACTCGCGGCATTCGTCGTTGGGTCCAGGATATCGCTTTCGCAAATCAGGGATGACGGTTTGGAGGATGATAGAACAGTATCCGGAATGGGTTGTGCAAGAGTTTAGATTGATTTTGTCTCACTCCCCACACCCACAATCCAACCTACATCACCTGCAACCCAAACCCCAAACAACAAACCGCTGTAAATTCAGTTCAAAACAACTACATTGATGCCGTTGTCGATTCACCTCATTGCGGGCCAATAATCCCTTGCAAGCAATTACTTCCCTTACTGATGATGCATTGATCGCATTTGATGCACTTGGCAGTGCAGCGCGCAATCTTGTCTCGCCAGGCCTCAGATTTGGCGTCACCGGTCTTTCTCGTTCAGGAAAAACCGTGTTTATTACATCGCTGGTGCACAACCTTGTCCATGGTGGCCGCCTCCCGCTGTTTTCTGCGCAAGCCTCAGGACGACTGGCCCAGGCCTGTCTGCAACCGCAACCAGATGATAATGTGCCGCGTTTCCAATATGAGGACCATTTAAATGCCCTTTTGGAAGATCGCATCTGGCCCAGTTCCACCCGCGCCATTTCTGAATTGCGGCTGACAATTGAATATGAATCGGCAAGTGCGTGGAATCGTACTTTCGGTCGCGGTCGCATTTCGCTGGATATTGTTGACTATCCCGGCGAATGGTTGCTGGATCTGCCGCTGCTGGGCAAAAGCTATGAGGAATGGTCACGCGAAGCACTGGCACTTTCCAGATTGCCCAACCGCCTGTCGCTGGCAAAAATCTGGCAGGAAAAGCTCGAGGACATCGATCCGGCAGCGCAAGAAGATGAAACGCTTGCCCGTGAACAGGCCCGTTTGTTTACCGACTACCTGCGCGAATGCCGCGGCGACAGAACCGCACTTTCAACCCTGCCACCGGGCAGGTTTTTGATGCCGGGGGATCTTGAGGGTTCACCCGCACTGACATTTGCACCGCTGGAACTGGCCCAGGGTGCAACAGCAACCACAGGCAGTTTGCATGCAATGATGGCGCGGCGGTATGAATCCTATAAATCGATTGTGGTCAAGCCGTTTTTTCGCGATCACTTTGCCCGCCTCGACCGCCAGATTGTACTTGTTGATGTTTTGCAGGCGCTGAATGCCGGCAGGGAAGCGGTGATTGATCTTGAAAATGCGCTGGCTGACATTCTTGCCTGTTTTCGACCCGGCAGGGCTTCGTGGCTGACTTCACTGTTTTCAACTCGTACCGAGCGCATTCTGTTTGCTGCAACCAAGGCAGATCACCTGCACCACGAAAACCACGACCGACTGGAGCGATTGCTTTCGCAGATGGTTGACAAGGCGGTGCGTAAGGCAAGATTTGCCGGTGCCAAGGTCAATGTTGTGGCAATTGCCGCCATCCGCGCCACACGGGAAGCAGAATTGAATGAAGGTGGCGAGAGCCTGCCGGTAATAGTTGGCACTCCGATCAAGGGCGAGACTATTGATGGCGAAACATTTGACGGAGAGACCGAAACGGCAATCTTTCCCGGCGATCTTCCAAGAGCACCCGGCCACCTGCTTGCAAAAAATTCTGACCTCCAGACTGATTTGAATTTTGTTCGTTTTCGTCCGCCCAGACTTGATGAAACCGAAGACGGTATAACCCTGTCCCTGCCCCATATCAGGCTGGACCGTGCGCTGGAATTCCTGCTGGGAGATCAATTGCGATGACTGAGGCTCCGGGCAGTCCGGCTGGATCAAACGGCCAGGACCGGCACCGCCAATCCCGCGCCAGCCCCGGCCACACCAAAACAGCCCCAAAGAAAACCGCGCTCGCAAAAGAACATGGCGCAACTGACACTGATATCAGATGAGGCCGCACAGGCTTCCGCTCAATTGCATGATGAAAACCTGGCTGACACGCTTACACCCCCTCCGGCAATTACACCAAATAAGCGTTTCTCATTTGCCGGATTACTTATTTTTGCCATCGGTGGTTTGATGTCGCTTGGAATAGGGCTGTCAATTGATCAACTGATCAGCGAACTGTTTACACGCAATACCTGGCTTGGCTGGCTCGCATCCGGCCTGACACTGATTGTTGTTCTGGCTGTTCTTGCAATAGCTATACGCGAGATTATCGGACTTCGCCGCCTGCAACAGATCGAGACAATGCGACTTAAGGCGAAGGAATTGTTACAGGCCAGCGATCAGCGTCGCGCCGGTAAACTGGTTGATCAATTGATGGATATTTATGGTTCACGCCCCGATATGGCGCGCGCGCGTATCAAAATGGAAAGATATCACGGAGAAATTATCGATGGACCGGATTTGATTAAACTGGCTGAACGCGACCTCCTTCGGCCACTGGATACAAGGGCGCGGGAGTTGGTACTGAATGCGTCGAAACGGGTGAGTGTGGTTACAGCAATTTCTCCACGCGCGCTTGTCGATATTGCCTATGTCGCGATTGAAAATCTGCGAGTAATCAGACAATTGTCAGAACTTTATGGCGGACGGCCTGGAATGCTTGGTATGGCAAGGCTGGCCCGCAATGTGATAGGCCACCTTGCTATCACCGGCTCCATTGCCATTGGTGACGGCATTATTCAGCAATTCATCGGTCAGGGTCTCGCAGCACGTCTGTCCTCAAGACTGGGAGAAGGTGTTGTTAATGGCCTGCTGACCGCGCGAGTTGGAATATCGGCCATAGATTTGTGCAGACCACTACCGTTTGCAGCCGAAAAACGCCCGGGAATCGGTGATTTCATCAACGACCTGGTGGCACTATCAGGCGATGAGAAGTAAGGATTATAATGCAACATATTGTGATTCCAAAAATGGTTTCACTTTTTAGCAAAGAAGGATTACGTTAACCAATAACGTGGATATTGGAATCACAGGCACTATTGGGTCATGGACTCGTAAGCCTATCTATCGGGAATATCATATGTACTGCTCAAGATCATTTGCAATCGGTGCCGCAACTTTCCTTGCTGCAGGCCTTGCTGCAACCGGTTCTTTCGCGCAGACCATAACCGTTGAAAAAACCTACTTCAAATCCATTCAGGGCAAATGGTCCGGCCCCGGCAGTATTGTTGCCGGCAAGTACAAGGGCACCAAATTTAATTGCACATTCGACGGTAAAACACCAAAACGGGCAACCGGCATGACGATCAGCGGCACCTGCCGGGTCGGAATATTCTCCCAACCGATGTCGATTGAAATCAAGAAGGTCGGGCGCTCCTATCGCGGCCAGTTTCTTGACGGAGCCAAAGGCAAGGGCCTTGACATCGTGTCCGGCAGATTGCGCGGCAAACGCCTGGTTGTCGGCATCAACCGCAAAAAGTTGAACGGCTCAATGGTTGCCAATATGCGTAATAAAAACCGCATGCAGATCACCATTTCCGTGAAGGTGGCAAAAAGACTGATACCGGTCATTGGCCTCACCCTCAACCGCAGGGCAGGCGTAGTAAGAACCAGCGCTACCCTGGATTAGATTGCAGCGGGCCACCATTCTGTTTCGTCATTGAGGCGTTCGATTCCGGTCTGATCTACCGCATTGCACCAATGGGAAACCTGTTTGCCGACAATAATCAGATCAGGCACGATATCCGCCAGCGGAACCAGCACAAAAGCCCGTTCCAGCATACGTGGATGGGGAACTGACAACGTAGCATCACGGCTGACAAAGCCCTGATATGTCAGTATATCAATATCAATTGTTCGCGGCCCCCAACGCATGGTGCGTTTGCGCTTAAGGCGGGTTTCAATGGACTGGCACTGCAACAGCAGCTCAAATGGTGTCAGCAAAGTCGCAATTTCAACGCACGCATTGATAAACCGGTTCTGGCTTGTAATCCCCCAGGGCGGGGTCTTGTAAAGCGGCGATACATTGCAAATCTCAATACCCTCGACCGAGTGAAGAAAATCAAGCGCAATTGTCATCGTAACAGCCACGTCACCAATATTACCCCCGAGTCCAAGGGTTACTGAACGGGTTTTTTGTTTGGAAGACAAATTGGTTATCCGCCTAAGAGTCAGGCCAGGTTACACTGACAGAAACATAATCCAGAATACCGGGCACGGGTGCCTGGGGCTTACGGATAGTGATTTTGGCAGACAAAATTTGAGTATAACGCTGACACACAGCTTTGGCCACATCAAGCGCAAGGGCTTCAATCAGATAGCGCCGCTTACCGGAGACAATTTGTTCAATGACTGCAAAAATCACACCATAATCCACTGTTCCCTCTATGTCGTCCCTGTCAAGTGCATCTGTCCGCTTAACCAGCAACTCCGCATCAACAAAAAACCGCTGACCCAAAACCTCTTCTTCGTTGTGCACGCCGTGGCGGGCAAAAAAGGCGCAATTCTTCAGGTTTATTTCGTAGGACGCAGGCTTTTCAGGCATTTTTTTCTTCCCGGGCATGTAACAAGGCA
>QIIJ01000068.1 GCA_003232595.1 Aurantimonadaceae bacterium
CCGGATATCGAGGAATATATCAACTGGAAGGTCAAGGAAGAGCAGAAGGTAGCAGCAATTGTCACCGGCTCGAAGATCGTCTCAAAACACATGACAGCCATCATGAAGGCCTGCGTTAACTGTCAGGGCCCGGGGGATGACTGTTTTAACCCGGCCAAGAACCCGGCCTTGAAACGCGAAATCCGTGCTGCAAAAAAAGCCCAGGTTCTGGAAAACTACGTCCAGCGGGTCATTCAACTGGCCAGGCAAGGTTTTACCGATATCAAATTCCCGGTCTATAATGCCGACTGGGATTCAGAAGCCTATCTCACAGTATCGGGCCAGAATTCCAACAATTCAGTCTCCATTTCCGATGCCTTCCTGAAAGCCGTTGATGAGGATGCGGACTGGAATCTGACAGCACGCCGTGATGGATCGACAATAAAAACACTAAAAGCCCGCGAATTGTGGGACCAGATCGGCTCTGCCGCATGGGCTTCGGCTGATCCGGGGTTGCACTTCAATACCACGATGAATGACTGGCACACCTGCCCCGCTTCCGGCCCGATCCGCGCCTCCAATCCCTGCTCGGAATATATGTTCCTCGATGATACAGCCTGCAATCTGGCTTCGATGAACCTTTTGCAATTCCGCAGGGAAAACACCAAAGCAGGACATCTGGGTTTTGATATCGATGCGTTTGAACACGCGACAAGGCTGTGGATGATGGTGCTGGAAATTTCCGTACTGATGGCACAATTCCCGTCAAAGGAAATCGCTAAACTCTCATACGAATACCGCACCACCGGCCTCGGCTTCGCCAATATCGGCGGCCTGCTGATGACCAGCGGTATTCCTTACGATTCCGATGAGGGCCGCGCCATTTGCGGAGCGATCACTGCCATCATGACTGGTACGTGCTATGCCACATCGGCCCTGATGGCAAAGGAACACGGTCCCTTCCCCGGTTATAAGCCCAATGCAAAACATATGGGTCGCGTGATGAAGAACCACCAGCGTGCTGCCCACGGCCATGCTGACGGCTATGACAAATTAAGCGTCACTCCAGTGCCACTTGATCACGGATCGATTGCCCAAAAAGAACTCGTTACCCGCGCCTGTAGCGCATGGGATAATGCGATCAAACTCGGCAATAAACATGGTTATCGCAACGCACAGGCCACCGTCATTGCCCCCACCGGCACCATCGGTCTTGTAATGGATTGCGATACCACCGGCATCGAACCCGATTTTGCCCTGGTGAAATTCAAGAAACTGGCCGGTGGTGGTTATTTCAAAATTATAAACCGCGCCGTTCCCGCAGCTCTGAAAAACCTTGGCTACAAAAAGCCTGAAATCACTGAAATTATCGACTACGCCGTCGGCTACGGCACCTTGAAAGATGCAAGCAGCGTCAATCATTTGACCCTGAAAGAAAAAGGATTTACAGAGGAAAAAATCGAGGCAATCGAAGCCGGACTTAAATCCGCTTTCGACATCAAGTTTGTCTTCAACAAATTTACCCTTGGCGAAGAATTCTGCACCGAAATACTTGGGCTTGATGCGGCTGATCTTGACAATTTTTCCTTTGACCTGCTTGCGGCGATCGGATTTTCAAAAGATGCGATTGAGCAAGCCAATCTGCATTGTTGCGGGGCAATGACCCTTGAGGGCGCTCCTCACATAAAGGACGAGCACCTGGCTGTTTTTGATTGCGCCACACCGTGCGGGCGTATCGGCAAGCGTTCCCTTTCAGCCGAAAGCCACATCCGCATGATGGCCGCCGCCCAGCCGTTTATTTCCGGAGCTATTTCCAAAACCATCAACATGCCCAATGACGCTTCGGTCGAAGACTGCACCGATGCCTATATGTTGTCGTGGAAACTCGGCGTTAAAGCCAATGCGCTTTACCGTGATGGTTCCAAACTTTCCCAGCCGCTCAATTCTTCGCTGATTGAAGATGATGAGGATGACGATGCGGTTGAAGAACTGATTGCCGCACCTGCCGCGGCCCGGGTTCCAGTGATTGCCGAAAAGATTGTCGAAAAATACATCGAACGCACCATGGGCGAGCGCGAAAAACTCGCCCACCGCCGCAAGGGTTATACTCAAAAGGCGGTTGTTGGCGGCCACAAGGTTTATCTTAGAACCGGCGAGTATGATGATGGTCGTCTTGGCGAGATTTTTATCGACATGCACAAGGAGGGAGCCGCCTTCCGTGCCATGATGAACAATTTTGCCATCTCCATTTCCATCGGCCTGCAATATGGCGTGCCGCTGGAGGAATATGTTGAAGCATTCACATTCACCAAGTTTGAGCCGGCCGGTATGGTTCAGGGCAATGATGCAATCAAGAACGCAACCTCAATCCTCGACTACACCTTCCGCGAACTGGCAGTTTCCTATCTCGGGCGCAATGATCTTGCCCATGTGGACACCACAAATTTTGGTACGACCGCGCTCGGCAAGGGGGTCAAGGAAGGCAAAGCGCAAGTACATTCATCCGGCCTGTTACGCGGCCACAAACCCTATGTGGTGCCAACAGGAGACGAACCGGCAGGTTCTGCAACCGGCCCTGCGCCAAAAGGTTCAACACCCACTTCCGCCGTTTCCTCCAGCACCGTGAATGTGCAGGCAACCGCCGCCAACACCAATGTCACAATGACGTCAGGCGCACAGGCAGCTGTCGCCTTCAAACGCGACCTCAATGTTGAAGAAGCGCAAGAAATCGTTGAAGAATTTGCCGAAAAACAGGCCGCTCAGGACACCACTTCCGACCAGCATCGCCGCGTAAAATCAATCATGCAAGGCTACACAGGCGA
>QIIJ01000088.1 GCA_003232595.1 Aurantimonadaceae bacterium
GCATAATGCCGATAAAGGAAAAGCCTGCAATGATCGAAATAAAAGTTTCCTTGCGCCGCGCCCTGAGGTAGCGGAGCGACAACATCCATTCAAAGGCAGAAAATGGAGCGGTATTCTGACGAAGATTTTTCTGCGGCGGCTCCGCGGATTCCTGTAAGGTTGCATCCATCAGTAACTATCCATCCGGGTTAACATCTCAACCGCTTCATCGAGTGACAATGTCTTGCGTTCGCCGCTCTTTCGGTCCTTCACTTCCACTTCGCCATTGGCAAGGCCGCGCGGGCCGACGATCAGCTGTCTGGGCAGGCCGATGAGGTCCATCCGGGCAAACTTGCCCCCTGAAGTCCGGCATTTTCAAGGCGGCCATAAAGATCAAGGCAGGCAGCATCGGTTGCCGCATCACCGGATTTAAGATTGATCAGCCCCAGATCAAACGGCGCAACAGAAGCAGGCCAGATTATGCCGTCGTCATCATGGCTGGCTTCGATGATTGCAGCCACCAGCCGGCTCGGCCCGATGCCGTAGGATCCCATGTGTACAGGTTTTTCAACCCCGTCCGGCCCTGCAACCTTTGCGCCCATGGCCTCGGAATATTTAGTCCCGAAATGGAATATATGGCCAACCTCAATACCGCGGGCAGCCATCCGGTCGGACTTGTCCACATGTGCCCATTCCGCTTCATTGTGCATTTCATCGGTTGCTGCATAGGCATTGGTCCATGCCAAAACAATATCCTGCAGGTCACTGGCGTTTTCATAGTCAATATTTTCAGGCGGGATCGGCAGATCGAGATAGTCTTTGTGACAGAAGACGCCGCTTTCACCGGTGTCGGCAAGGATCAGGAATTCATGACTCATGTCGCCGCCAATCGGTCCTGTTTCGGCTCGCATCGGTATTGCCTTAATGCCCATACGGTCAAAGGTACGAAGGTAGGAAACGAACATGCGATTGTAGGCAATCCGTGCATTTTCCGGGTCCGTATCGAAGGAATAGGCATCCTTCATCAGGAACTCACGGCCCCGCATGACGCCAAAGCGCGGACGTACCTCATCGCGGAACTTCCATTGAATATGGTAAAGATTTAGCGGCAGATCCTTGTAGGAACGCACATAGGAGCGAAAGATATCCGTGACCATTTCCTCATTGGTCGGACCAAACAGCATGTCACGTTCGTGGCGGTCGGTAATACGCAACATTTGCTTGCCATAAGCATCATATCGTCCGCTTTCGCGCCACAAATCTGCCGGCTGAATGGTAGGCATCAGAATCTCAATAGCCCCTGCCCGGTTTTGTTCCTCGCGAATGATCGATTCAATTCGCTTTAGTACCCGTAATCCCATTGGCAGCCACGAATAGATTCCGGCCGACTGCTGGCGCACCATTCCGGCCCGCAGCATGTAACGGTGGGAGACAATTTCGGCTTCCTTCGGTGTTTCTTTCAGGTTGGGCAGGAAATATCGGGAAAGGTACATTGCGGCGGGAAACTCTCATCTGAAGAATCAATTGATCTATTATAGATGCAGCCACCCGTTAATAACATAGGTGATGCGCATCATCACGCTATTCGTCATGTAACAATCATTGCATCCTGGCATCGTATCTTTGCAGGCGCGTCAACCGATTTTGTACCAAATCGGGACCAACGATCACAATTTGGCCGGATTTGGCGTTTTCTTCAGTTTTTTGGTGACAGAATGCCACAGCTGGTTTACGGTGCCATCGCAACAACAAAGAACAATCAAATGTTCTGAAACTCGCGGTCTTTGTCTTGGGAGGATACGGTCCCGGCGCGATAATTCGCAGCCGCTCGATAATGGGAAACTGTTTACGTGAATGGGTCCATTGGGCGCGGAACTGAATGTACAGGGCTTCGGCCCTGTTTTTTTGACTGTTTTATACTGGTGGCAACAGCTTGCTTTCGCGTGCCTCATAATCCCGCTGCACGTCCACCGTATAATCCCGCACCAGCGGTACCGCATCGCGATTACGGGAGAGTTGCAGATGAAATACCAGTTGCGCACCTGTACGGAACATCATTTCGGCGCTGATCAGGTAAAACTCCCACATGCGGGCAAATTTCGGATCAAACATCTCTTCAACTTCAGCCCGGTTTTCCTGAAACCGCTTTTCCCAGTGAGCCAAAGTGTTGGCGTAGTGAAGGCGTAAAAACTCCAGATCGGTAACCCAAAGATGGTTTTGCTCAACAACCGACAGAACTTCTGACAGGGATGGCGAATAGGCGCCTGGGAAAATATACTTCCGCAGCCATGCGCTGGCCATGCCGGGCGGACTCATATGGCCAATGGAGTGAATAAGCGCAACACCATCGTCGGGCATCAGGGCGTTGATCTTCTTGAAAAATTCGTCGTAGTGGTGAACCCCCACATGCTCAAACATGCCAACAGAAACAATCCGGTCAAACTGCTCGTCCACATCGCGGTAGTCACGCAGTTCAAACCGCACCCGGTCTGCAAGGCCCTCGTCCTGAGCCCGTTTTGAGGCCAGTGCCTGCTGCTCTTTTGACAGGGTAACGCCGAGCACTTCGACATCTGCCATTTTGGCGATGTAAAGCGCCAGATCACCCCAGCCACAACCGATATCCAGTACCTTTTGCCCGGGTTTCAGGTTCAGTTTTGCAGCAAGCAATCGCAGTTTGTTGCGCTGCGCCTGTTCGAGCGATTCATTGTCATTGATGAAATAGGCGCATGAATAGAGCATGTTCTTGTCGAGGAACAGCTTGTAAAAATCGTTACCAAGATCATAGTGATGGGCAACATTTTTCAGCGCCTTGCCAACCGGATTGGCCTGCTGGCGCCTGCGAAATTTCATCATTACCGCACGAACGGCTTTCTGGATCGGATAGTTGGCAACATTGCCCCGGTTGATTGAAAACAGTTGCAGAAAATCCCGCAGGGTCGAACCTTCAATGAAGCTCAACCGTTCATCCATATAGGCCTCACCCGTATGCAGTTCGGGGTTCAATACCAGCTTTCGATAGAGCGACGGATCGCTGAT
>QIIJ01000323.1 GCA_003232595.1 Aurantimonadaceae bacterium
AGCGGCGCAAACAAGGGGTTTAGCTGTGAAGGACGCATTGCAGTAAAGTGCCAATGAACCAGCCGGGATGCAAGAAAATTGTCTGCTGAAACAAAGCAGGCGATGTCACAGTGACACTACAGCTAGTTTTTAACCAATAGCAGACTGCCCTTTGATCCCGGCAAACGATAAATATTGTCGTTGCCTCTTGTTCAACCCGGCCTTATGCAGGAATTATGAATTCCTCTCCTGATGGTTCTTCACAAACTGACGTCCCGATTGACCGCTTTCGCTGGTTCCTCTTGGGGGCTCGCGGCATTGTTTCCCTGCCTGCTCTTATCCTCATGAGTTCATTCATTGGCTTTGCCGGTTTTGCCCGGGAGGCGGGGTTTTCGCTTGGCGAAACAGTGTTTATGGTTGGCACAATATGGGCCCTGCCATCACATCTTGTGTTGGTTGGCGGGGTGATAACCGGGGCTTCAACCCTGACAATTGTTATTGGTGTATCACTTGCTTCCGTTCGGCTGATGCCGATGGTTATGTCGCAAGTTCCGATCTTGCGCGGGAAGAACACGTCGCGCTGGACGCTGATCCTGCTTTCTCATTTCATCGCGATTACATCATGGGTGTTCCTGCAGGAGCGCTATCGCGATGTACCACAGGATGCGCGGGCCTCCTATTTCGCCGGGTTTGGCATTACCATTACTATAATCTGCACAATTCTGGTTGGTTTCACCCATGCGCTTGCTGGCCAGTTTCCTCCCATCCTTGCAGCTGCACTGTTTTTCCTGACGCCGGTTTATTTCCTGACATCACTGTGGGGAGCAGCTCATCTGCTTTCGGATCGTTATGCGATGATTGCCGGAATGGCTCTTGGACCGGTTTTTCATTTAATCTGGCCTGAATTTGATGTGCTTCTGGCCGGGGCAGTCGGGGGTGTTTCGGCCTATTTGCTGGGCAATCTGGTTCAGTCACGCAAGAAAAACCGGCCATGACGATTGGTTTCGATTCCTACGAATTCTGGTGGTGGCCATATCTTTTTATCCTGCTGATTGGATGGTTGCCGACTGATTTCTGGCGGGTATTGGGGGTGTTGTTTGCCGGCAATATAGATGAAAACTCAAAAATGCTGGTTTTCGTGCGCGCCATTGCAACCGCGCTGGTGGCGGCGGTGATTTCCAAATTGATTTTGTTCCCGGCTGGCAGTCTTGCCGAAACACCGCCGGAATTGCGGATTGTCGCCGCGGCAGCCGGGTTTGCGATGTTCAATCTGGCGGGGAAACGGATTGTCGTGGGCATTCTTGTGGCAGAAACCATCCTGATCGGCGGGGCCTGGTGGCTGGGCGTATTTTAAAGTGCTGCGCGAATAATTTCTGCATTCTTTTCCAGCAAGTCAGTGTCGGCCATAATGCCCGTATGCGGACCCAGGCGGACGCCATCAAACCGTGGAATGACATGGACATGGAGATGAAATACCATCTGCCCGCCGGCCTGTTCGTTAAATTGCTGGATTGTAAGGCCATCTGCATCAAAGCCTTTCATGACCGCACGGGAGATTTTTTGCACGGTTTGCATTACGGCAGCAATATCCTGTGGTTTCACATCGAGAATATTGCGGGACGGGGCTTTGGGAATGACCAGACAATGGCCGTCAGCGCGCGGCATGATATCCATAAAAGCCAGGGTCATGTCATCTTCACATAATATTGTTGCAGGAATTTTACCGCGTAAAATCCTGGCAAATATATTATCATTGTCATATTTATCCATGGTGATCCCTCTACTGCTTTTTAAACGGGCTGTGCCGGGCAAGTGCGGCATTGTCATGTTCTATGGCCCGGCGCTCCTGCCTTAGATAATCGTCTATCGCGCTGCGGAATTGCGGGTTTGTTATGTGGTGTGCTGAGTAGGTGATTTTCGGCAGATAACCGCGTGCCAGCTTGTGGGCTCCCTGCGCGCCTGCCTCAATATATTGCTTTTTGTTGGCAATAGCCCATTCGATTGCCTGATAGTAGCAAATTTCGAAGTGCAGAAACGGATGATCTTCAATACAGCCCCAATGGCGTCCGTAAAATGTGTGTGATCCGACAAAGTTGATGGCTCCTGCCACATATCGGCCCTTGCGTTTGGCCATGATCAATACAATGTCACTGGCCATGCTTTCGCCAATCAGCGAATAAAATTCCCGGTTCAAATAGGGCCTTCCCCATTTACGCGACCCCGTATCAAGATAGAATTCATAAAATGCGTCCCATACAGACTCTGTCAGATCGTTACCGGTAAGCCATTCAATCTTAATATCATTGTCCGCCTGTGCCAGCCGCCGCTCCCTTCTGATTGCCTTGCGTTTACGTGAAGAGAGAGAAGTCAAAAAGGCTGAAAAGTCCTTGTATCCGTCGTTTTGCCAATGGAATTGCTGGTCTTCACGGAGCAGGTAGCCCTGTTTACCAAGCAATTTCCATTCATCTTTCTGAAGGAATGTAATATGAGCTGACGAGACTCCCAGCTTGTCGCAAATTTGGACCAGGCCCTGGCCGAGAAGCTTTCTGTTTTCTGCCGAGTATTTATCATTGCGGGTGAGCAATCGCCGCCCGGTAACAGGTGTAAACGGCACACTGCATTGAAGCTTTGGATAGTAATCACCACCAGCGCGTTCAAATGCATCGGCCCAGCCGTGATCAAAAATATACTCTCCCTGGCTGTGGTTTTTCAGGTAACAGGGAAGCAAACCGCATAAAACCTTTTCACCCTGGTCATTCTCACGCTCCAGCATTAAATGGCGGGCCATCCAACCGGTTTCAGG
>QIIJ01000248.1 GCA_003232595.1 Aurantimonadaceae bacterium
ATATGAGCCAAGCATCAGGAAAGGGAACAAGATGCTTTTCTCTACGTACGGTTTTCGGCTTAGATTTTTACTTCCCTTGATCTTTGTTCTATTGGCTGGCTGCAAAGAAACCCTGTACTCCAATCTACAGGAGGTCGATGCAAATGAAATGGTTTCCGTGTTGGAAGCTTCGGGCATTTCGGCCTCAAGAAGTCGCGACAAAAAAGGCATATATGAGGTTCTGGTCGACGCTGATCAAGTAGCCGTGGCGGTCAGTATCCTCAGAAATGAAGGATTGCCGCGCGAGAGTTTCAAAAACATCGGGGATATCTTCAGCACTGACGGCGTCGTCACCACGCCCTTTGCCGAAAAGGCGCGCTTCATTTATGCGCTGAATGAGGAATTGTCAGCCACAATTTCGGCGATCAAAGGCGTCAAGGGCGCGCGTGTGTTTATCACGATGTCCAGCCCGGAATCTCGGTTTAGCCGCGAGATCATTCCATCCCGAGCATCGGTGACTATCCAATATGAAAAGGGGTTTGTCAAAAATCTGTTTGTTCCATCCATCAAAACGCTTGTCTCTCACAGCGTGCCCAATCTGGAATATGACGGGGTTGTTGTCGTCCTGTTTCCCGCCGGCGGATCCGTCGCAACCCAGGCGATCCAACCGCAGTTTCCAAATGCCGCCAATGCCTCTGGGCTTGTGTCCGGAAGCGCCTTGAGCTTTCTGCCTGTCCCGGAATCAAGCGCACGGCTCGGGGCGCTGATCCTCGCGCTGGCGGGCGCGCTTTTATTGCTGGCGCTTGTCCGGTATCTGCGGCGATCCCAAGGACGTGGATGAAAGCAATGACCGTATCTGTTCGCGATGAATTGCAAGAATTGACCAGTCTTCTTGCCACGCTATCCGACAAAATCGACTCGCGGTTTAGGGATCGTTGGCTTCAGGACATTAAGGATCTTGATCTGAGATCGGCGTTGGATGCAAATCCGCGAATCTCTGAACGCATCGTTTCAGACATTTTGGCAAATAGTGGCCTGGCAGAAGACACTTCACTTAAAGCCTTTGATGGTCAGGATTTGCTTGCCCAGGCTCTGCAGGTCAGTCACGAAGACCTGTCGTTGCGCATTGGGCTGGCTTGGAACAGCAATCTTCTGTCGCAAACCCTTTTTTCGGGCGGTCTGAGATCTGCGTTGGCTGATGTGCCTCAGGACCAAGTGCGCAGCGCCATGGTATATCGTCAGTTTGCTGACGAACCAGAGACGTACGAACCAATTTCACTGGCCGACATTCAGGCTGATGGAACAGCCTGCTTTTACTCTTGGCTGTACGCGCTTCCCGAAGGAGTGCGGGCCAGGGTTCTTTTGACTCTCCCGGCCAACCCGATTTCGGTAACGGCAAGAACCGCCCGGCGTCAAGTCTCGCTAACCAACCGTGTCCTTCAGGATTGGATCGCGGCATGACAGATTCGGGCAACGATTCACTGCGCGCGCGCCGTTTGTCGGCCCGGGATTTCGAAGAAAAAACCGGTATCGCCGATACGCTAGAAAAAGCGCATGGTCAGGCAGACAAAATCATCGCCGAAGCCCGGGAAAAAGCCCTGCGCATTCGGGAGGAATCCGAGAAGGAAGCGAAGGAGCAACGCCAATCGCTCTTTTCTATCGCCGACAAAAGCCTGATTGATTTCGTCAACAAAGCCCAGATCGAAAAAAGCGCCGAGGCTTTTTCGGAAATGCTGTCGGCCTCGGTGCATCTGCGCAAAGAGTTTGACACCATGCGGCCATGGTTGGTCGACCTTATCATTCAGTCGGTTGAACAAATCCTGGGAACGATCGACCCAAAAGACCGGATGCAAAAACAGATCCAGCAAGGCCTTTCCGATACCCGGTTACGCTGGAACCTGATCCTTCGGGTGCACCCGGATGACAAAACGCTGCTGGAAGACGTGATGCGCGACAATAGCGATAGCTTTGCAACAATTTCGGAGGTCCAGGCCGATTCGGACCTGGTTCGAGGCAGCTGTCTACTGGTAGGAGACGGCGGGGTTCTTGATCTGTCGCTTTCGACCCAGTTGCTTGAGCTGAAAAAGCTGCTCTCTGACGCAGGAAGTGGCATAGTAGCATGAATGAATCATCAGGTAACTTTTCCCCCGTGCACCCGATGGTGAAACGGATTCAGCATGTTGCCGCCTATGTCGCGCAACATACATTGCGCCGCCGCTATGGTGAGCTGATCAATATTCAGGGCGCTGTTGTCCGGGTTGCAATGAATGGTGCCAAGATTGGCGACATTTGCAGCATTCAGAGTGCAGGCCAGAGATCTGAATTGCTGGCTCAGGTCATCGGTGTTGAGCGGTCGATTGCTATACTGACACCTTTTGGACAGTGTCAGGGGTTGTCTGCGGGGGCGCTTGTCCTTCCAAGGCAAGGCCCGCTGACGGTGCCTGTTGGGCCAGCGCTCTTTGGTCGCGTTGTGAACGGGTTTGGCCGGCTCATTGACGGCGGCCCCGCATTGCCCGCAAGCACACCGTTTCGCGCGGCCAGAGGCCGGGCCCCTGCGCCAATGGCGCGCCCCCTGATCGACCGCCCTCTCATCACCGGCCTTCGGGTGGTTGATGGATTGACCACCCTGGGGCGGGGCCAGAGGATGGGAGTCTTTGGGCCGCCTGGCACAGGGAAATCAACCTTCCTCGCCTCTATTGCCGAACATTGCCAGGCGGATGCAATTGTCATCGGTCTGGTGGGTGAGCGCGGACGGGAAGTTAGGGAATTTCTTGAACGCAGCCTGCCAAAGGAAAAACGAAA
>QIIJ01000405.1 GCA_003232595.1 Aurantimonadaceae bacterium
GCCGCATCAAGATTGTCTGCCAGAGCCAGAGTCTGGTAAATCGTTTCTATACCATACTTTTTGGCATCACGCGGATTGGCGATTTGTGCCAGATCCCCATTGACATAAATTTCCCCGCCATCTCGAGAGTAGGCCCCGGAAAGTACCTTGATCAAAGTCGATTTTCCAGCACCATTGTGACCCAAAAGTCCTACCACTTCCCCCTTGAAAAGTTCAACTGACGCATGATCAACCGCCTTGATACCGCCAAAAGCAATCGATATATCCCGCATAGAAACGAGCGGGGTATCGGGTGATTGTTGTTGTTCAGAATTGCTCATTGCCCAAACACCTAAACCGATTTTTTTCGGTAGAGAGTATCCAGCCAAACGGCGAGCACCAAAACGAACCCAACCACCATCTGTTGAACTGCAGAATCAAAGCCGACCAGTACCATACCGGATTGCAGTGACTGCATGACAAGTGCCCCAAGCATCGCCCCGTAAATGGTGCCAATGCCACCGGCAAAAGAAGTGCCGCCAATAACTGCTGCTGCAATGACATAAAGCTCATCAAACTGGCCTAGGGCATTAGTCGCGGAATTCAACCGTGCACTGGAAATTGCGGCCGAGATGCCCACAAGTGCGCCCATCAGCGCAAATATCAAAATCGTCATCCGTTTGGTATTAATTCCGGCAAGTTCAGCTGCTTCCGGATTGCCGCCAATGGCAAAGACATAACGACCAAACCGCGTTCGAGTGGTAAGGAATGTCATAAATATGCCAACACCAATGGCAATCAAAACGGGAATGGCAAAGCCGTGGGAAATAAACAGGCCGCCATCAGGAACCTCTATGTTGTTTGCGGCTGCATAACGCTTCACAATCCCTTTGGGCCAGGGATAGGCATTCATCAACAATACAGCACCAAGGACGATTGCAGAGCCAACAAGCCCAATCAGCCATTCCGCCCAAATGGGGCGCAAAGGGAACTTAAAACGTATTCTCTGCCGTCTCCCTGAAATAAGGAGGGCAACAATCCCGATACAGGCAACAATACCAAATATCCAGCTGCCAGTTGCGCCAATTGTGCCATAGGGACCTCCACCAATAAGCGCAAAAGTGCTATCAACTGGTGCAATGGTTTCGCCCCGTGCAACCCACCAGGCAGAACCGCGCCACACAAGAAGCCCACCCAGGGTCACAATGAAGGCAGGGATTCCAAGATAAGCAATCAAAAAACCGTGGAATGCGCCAATGATTGTACCAAACAAAACACCGACAGTTACCGTAATGACCCAAATCATCGGGTGTTCCAGGCCAAGATATTGGGGCAGTACCCAGACTTGGGTTACTCCCATGACCATCGCGGTCACACCAAGCAGCGATCCGGCGGACAAATCGATATGACGGGTAACGATTACCAGCACCATTCCGGTGGCCATGACTGCAATCGATGATGTTTGAACCGAAAGATTCCATAGATTCCGCGGAGTGAGAAACGCACCAAACCCGTTAAAAATCAGACCGTAATAATGAAAACCGACCCAAATCAGCATCAATGCCGCAATCATGCCAAGCATTCTGGTGTCGACTTCGGTTGCTCTCAAGAAACGTACCAGTACACCGTCAGTGTGCTCAATTTTGTCATTCAACTTGCTAGTGTTGGGCATCGCTTATTCCCCGACCGCATGGATACGGTATTATTTGCCCTTTTCTTGAACAGGGTAATTCAAGTTTTCTTGTTCGACAAGAAAGGCCGCGCAGCCAGACGGGTTACGCGACCTTTAACTACAGGACAGTGTTATATTTATATTGGATTTAACAACCGTTTACCGAACCAGCCTCAACCCCTTTGCAAGCGGTGGCCTTATCAATCCAGCCCGCATCAATTACTACACTGATATTGTCCTTGGTAATCGCTGTTGGTTCCAGCAGAATCGAATTTACTTCGACACCACGCTTGCCACCGGAAAACATTCCAACACCCGGTATATCAGCCATGGATTTGCCTTCGGAAAGCATTATTGCTGCTTCAGCTGCTATTTTGCCCAATGCACGAGAATCTTTCCACACCGAGACAAGTTGTGTACCCAGTGCTACTCGGTTGATCGCAGCAAGATCACCATCTTGCCCTGTAACCGGTACTGTCCCTGCCATGCCCTGTGCGGATAAAGCCGCAACGACACCACCTGCCATTCCGTCATTTTCCGAGACGACGGCATCAACCTTGTTATCATTGGCAGTCAGTATTTGCTCCATGTTCCGCTGGGCGTTTTCCGGCTTCCAACCATCTGTAAACACCTCGCCAACATTCTTGATTTTGCCTGCGTCAATATTGGGTTTTAAAACTTCCATTATGCCCTGGAAAAGAAAAGTTGCGTTCGGGTCTCCCTGATCGCCCTTGATAAATGCAAAATTGCCAGAATCCTTGACTTTCAACATCTCCTTGGCCATCAGCCGTCCAACGCCAACATTATCGAATGTAATGTACAATGAGTCTTTATGTTCAATCTGAACATCATAAGCTATCATTGGAATGCCTTCAGCTGCAGCTTTTTCGACAGCAGGTAAAATAGCTTCTGAATCAAATGGAACAATCATCAGCACATCAGCACCCTGAGCAATTAATGATTCAACATCCGTTAACTGTTTTGCAGCCGAGCCTTGCGCATCAGCAGAAATATATTTGTCACCATTTGCTTCAACAATGCTCTTGATAACTGCCTCATCACGCTTCCAGCGCTCTTCCTGGAATACTTTCCAGGACACGGCAATCGTCTTTCCAGCAGCTAGCTATCTGAAATTCCTGAAAAAGCTGCTGCAAAAACAGCCCCCATAAGGGCAACTCTAATTTTGTTCATGATTCTCACTCCCTATGCATTTGGCAACCAAACAATGCGATGGCCCTCAAATAGTAGCCAATCGAAGGCCATTATTTTGAGGCTCGAAATAAATAGTGACTCACCAATACTGATGTGTCAACTTCAATTCTAATAGGAATATTTCTCAAGTTGGGACTAAACTGAAAAAATGTGCAGTGCAACTCGGATAGGTTCCAATGCCTGAAATTACCCGCCCTGACAATATTCGACGGCAGAACCGAGCGGTCGTACTTTCTGCTCTGCGGGCCAAAGGTCAACTCTCACGAACCGAAATAAAACATATTACCGGATTAAGTGCAGCGACTATATCTACAATTACAGCCGATCTGCTCAATGAAAAAGTCCTGCTTCGACTGGAAGATACTGAACAATTGCAGTCAGTTCGTGGTCGCCCGA
>QIIJ01000039.1 GCA_003232595.1 Aurantimonadaceae bacterium
GAATTTACCAGATGCGTGCAGACCGGCCTATAAAATCCATTGGTGGAATTAAATCAATATTGACTGCCGGAATGCTTGGCGTAATTGTTGCGGCAACGTCATTTGGTGTTGCTGTTGCACAGAATACCACCAGCGGTTCAAACGCTATGGTGGCCGGTCCGAAATCGGTTGCCGATCTTGCCGAACCTCTGCTTTCAGCTGTTGTCAATATTTCAACATCGCAAACAGTAAAAGGCTCCGGCAGCAGATCAAACAGATCAGTTCCCACTCCAAGGGTTCCCGATGGATCGCCGTTTCAAGACTTCTTTGATGAGTTCTTTAATCGGCAACAGGAAAATAACGGCAACAAAAAACCCCCGCGGTCCAGAAGTTCAGGTTTTATTATCGATGCATCCGGCATTGTTATCACCAACAACCACGTCATTGCCGATGCTGACGAAGTTCTGGTGATCCTCACCGATGGTACCAAGTTGAAGGCGGAAATAATAGGTACAGACAAAAAAACCGACATTGCGGTTTTGAAAGTGGAACCAGCCAAACCACTAACGGCGGTGAAATTTGGCGATTCCCGCAAGGCCCGCATTGGTGATTGGGTCATGGCAATCGGTAATCCTTTTGGTCTTGGCGGGACGGTCACGCTGGGCATTGTTTCAGCAGTCAAGCGTGATATTCGCTCCGGCCCCTATGACAGCTTTATTCAGACGGACGCCTCCATCAACAAGGGCAATTCCGGTGGCCCGTTGTTTAATATGAGTGGCGAGGTTATTGGCATTAATACCGCGATCATATCGCCGTCCGGTGGTTCAATCGGCATTGGGTTTTCCACACCATCTTACCTCGCGGCCAATGTGATATCGCAATTGCGGGAATTTGGTGAAACCCGCCGCGGCTGGCTTGGAGTACGCATCCAGCCGGTCACCGACGATATCGGCGAAAGCCTCGGCATGAAAGAAGCACGCGGTGCACTGGTTGCCGGTGTTACCGCTGGTGGTCCTGCGGAAAAGTCCGGTGTATTGCCGGGCGACGTGATACTGCAATTTGATGGTCGTGATATCCCGATAATGCGCGATCTTCCACGCATCGTTGCCGATAGCCCCGTTGGAAAAGCAGTTGATGTGATTGTCCTGCGCAAGGGCAAGGAAGAAAATATCAAAGTGACACTTGGCAGGCTTGAAGATGGCGAAAAGCTGATCGAAGCTTCTGTCAAGGCCACCCAGGAGCCTGAAAAGTCTGCCGTGTCACTGCTTGGAATAACGATCGACGAATTGAACGACGATGCACGAAAGCAATTTGAGATATCAAAGGATCTCGAAGGTGTTATTGTAACAGAAGTCAAACCCGGTTCTGCTGCCGCCGAAAAAGGCTTGAAGGCAGGCGATGTGATTTCCGAAGTCGGGCAGGAGGCGGTCAGCACACCTGCAGATGTAAAAAAACGGGTGGAAGCCCTGAAAAAAGAGGGTCGTAAAAACGCCTTGTTGTTGATTGCCTCAAAAAATGGCGACCTGCGATTTGCCGTGGTTAGAATAGAACCTTAGAGCAAGTTTTTGTTGTCACTTTGATTGGTGGCAGCTGAATTCGTGACAGGTAATTGCATAATAGGCATGAGGTGAGGAAAATCATCTGAAACACTTGGATGATCAAAATCCACTTCCGGATAATGCTGCATGCCGATGCGCTCCATGACAGCCGTTGAGCCTGTATTTTGCGGAGTTGCAAATGCAATAATCTGGTGCAGTTCAAGGGTCTTGAATCCAAATTCCAGCCACGCAAGTGCCGCCTCCGTTGCATAGCCGTTACCCCAGCATTCCGGTAAAAACCGCCAACCGATTTCCGTGGCAGGCGCAAAGGCGACATCTGCATAAAAGTCTGATATGCCAGTGAAACCGATAACCTGGCCACTTTCTCGCAATTCGACCGCAGACCATCCGTACCGAGATATTCAATCATTTTCCTGGATTTCTCCAGAAACTGTCGTGATTCCTGTCTGTCGCGACGGAACGGAAAAAACTTCATGATGGCTTCATCGCTGTTCAGACGATGGACGATGTCGAGATCGTCGTCACACCAGTTGCGCAATATCAGACGTTCAGTCTCCAGTAGTTTCACGTCACAAACTCGCTTTTGCGATATCCCTGCAGATATAAAAGCGCAGTTAAGTCTGCATAGTCAATGCGTGTATCAGCTTGAGCGGCAACTGCCGGTTTTGCATGCAGGGCAACCCCGCATCCGGCAGCCTCAAGCATGCCAAGATCATTGGCTCCATCACCAACCGCAAGAAAATCTGACGGCTGAAGGTTGTTTGACCTTGCATAGTTGCTGAGCGCCTCAACCTTGGCCTCACGTCCAAGAATTGGCTCAACAACTCTGCCGGTCAACAGGCCCGATTGCTCTTCCAATAAATTGGCGCGGTTTTCCGAAAATCCGAGTTTAGCTGAAATTATGGCGGTGAATTGGCTGAACCCGCCAGAAACAAGGGCTGTAAACGCACCATTGGCTTTCATTGTTGCAATCAGGGTTTTACCGCCAGGGGTAAGTGTGATCCGGTTATTAATTACCGTGTCGACAACACTAACCGGTAGGCCTTTAAGCAGCATCACTCGTTCACGCAAGGCAGGCGCAAAAGGGATTTCACCATTCATGGCGCGGGCTGTAATTTTTGATACCTCGTCCTTAATTCCAGCTTCCGCCGCAAGCTCGTCGATGCATTCCTGTTGGATCATGGTTGAATCCATATCAGCAATCAGCGCCTTTTTTCGCCGTTGTTCCTGTTGTTGCACAACAAGGTCAACCGGTTTCGGTCCTATGAGGTTGCGAATTTGGTGATCAATAATTGTCGGATCGGGCTGGCTTGCAAAAACAAGGTCACACGCAACCCCATCGGCCAGCCAGTAAACATTGCGACAATTGACGGCGTTTGCTACGCCATTGACAAATCGCTCTTCGAGGACCGGGGTTCGGGGATTGGCGATCAGGGTTGCGACCAGCGTCATGGAGTTTGCTCAATTGGAAAAAAGACCAGATGCAGTTTTGATAGCCGGACCGACCGCCAGCGGCAAGTCTGCATTTGCTCTCCAGCAGGCAAAAAAATGGGACGGAGTTATCGTCAATGCAGATTCCATGCAGGTCTATCCCGTCTTGCGGGTTTTGACCGCTCGACCGGATGATCGTGATCTTGCAGCAATACCCCACAGACTTTACGGCCATGCCAGCCTGGAAGAAACATATTCAGTCGCACTTTGGTTGAAGGATGTGCGCAAAGTGCTCAATGACATTGCATCAGACGAAAGAATACCGGTATTTGTTGGTGGAACAGGCCTCTATTTCAAGGCACTTGTGGAGGGGCTGGCTGATATGCCGGATATCCCGAAAAATATTCGCGAAGATTTGCGAAAGCGACTGGAGGGGGAGGGGTTGAAATCCCTGCGCGAAGAATTGACCCTGTCCGATCCAGATGCGGCAAAGACCATCAGGCCTGGTGACCGCCAGCGGACTTTGCGTGCACTGGAGGTCTACCGGACAACCGGCAAATCAATTCTTAAATACCAGTCCGCTGCCCATTCAACACCGGTTCTCAATGTCGGAAGCATTCACAAGTTTGTTTTTGCACCTGAGCGTACAGCTTTGCATCAACGCATCGAAATACGGTTTAAAAACATGCTTGAAATGGGCGCAATTGATGAAGTCACGCGACTTGCGAGAATTGGCATTGCTGATGATCATCCTGTACAGAAAGCAATCGGTGTTTCTCAGCTCAATCAGTATCTTTCAGGCACCATATCGCGCGGGTCAGCTATCGAAAAATCAATCATCGCCACCCGCCAATATGCCAAACGTCAATCAACCTGGTTCAGAAATCAACAGAGCGGTGATTGGATTGTGTACCGTTAAAACGACTACATGCAAAAATTGGCCGCCACAAAGCCTGCTGTCCCAAAATTTCAAACAGGCGGACAAAATAGTTTCCGACTGTTGACGGTTTAATCTACCCGGTTTAGTCTTTACCCACATTTGGAGCAATATGATGCAGTTTGACATTATTGTAGTAGTGAGGAGCGCGCTTGCGTGAGGGTTTGCCGACCCTTGCCAATGACAGCGTGTATTCAGGCTCCCCCGGGGGCCTTTTTTAATGGCAAAAACGCACAAAACATGAAACAGAAGTTACAACAACAGGACGGGACCAAAGAGGGCTATGACCAAAGCAGAGGAAATGACCGGCGCAGAGATGGTTTTGCGCGCACTGGAGGACAATGGCGTAAAGGATTTGTTCGGCTATCCGGGCGGTGCTGTTTTGCCGATCTACGATGAGATCTATCAGCAGGAAAAAATCCGCCATATTCTTGTGCGCCACGAGCAGGGTGCGGGCCATGCCGCGGAAGGTTATGCCCGTTCCACCGGCAAAGTCGGTGTGTTTCTTGTAACATCCGGCCCCGGTGCCACCAATGCGGTAACCGCACTTCAGGATGCCTTGATGGATTCAATTCCATTGGTATGCATTACCGGGCAGGTGCCGACACCGCTGATTGGAACAGATGCTTTTCAGGAATGCGATACGGTCGGTATTACCCGCCCCTGCACCAAGCACAACTGGCTGGTTCGGGATGTGAATGA
>QIIJ01000611.1 GCA_003232595.1 Aurantimonadaceae bacterium
TAATGCTATAGGGCTCTGCTCGACCAAAACCCCAAACAGGTCCCGGCCAGTTTGCATCACCGGAATTTCTGGCAATCACATGAATATGCAACTGCCGAACTATATTGCCAAGAGCGCCTGTATTAATTTTTTCTGCAGATGTCATCTGCTTCAGGAAACGTGATGCAAGCGAAATTTCCCTCGCCAACAACAGCTGTTTGTGGTCATCCAGATCAAATATTTCAACAAGAGCAGGGTCTCGAGGAACCAGCACAAGCCACGGCCAGCGGATATCGTTGATCAAACGAACCTCGCATAATTCCAGTCTTGCAACTTGTATTGAATCCTGTTTCAGGCGGGAATCAAGTTGAAATGTTGTCATGGTGCTGCACTACATCTTTTTTTTGGCAAATGCTTGCATTTCCGTGCAACAATCGCGATATGATCTACCGGGAGGTTGGTGATGGACGTACCACTCGCCAATCGGGTCAGATCCGGAAGGAAGCAGCCCCAACGAGTTTCGGCGCGGGTCATCTGGCCAGCCTCCCACTTTTCCACCGCAACATACCATTTGAACCCAGTTGAGATGATTTGAGGCGACATTGGAGTTTCTTGTCGCTAGTGTCATTGTCAGCACAGATAAACAATTAAACCGGGCAATCCAGTTCAGATGAATGATACGGTAAAACCAGCAGAAAACCCTGACGCCTATCGGGTGCTGGCACGCAAATACCGCCCGGCTACGTTTGCTGATCTCGTTGGCCAGCAACCGATGGTTCAAACACTTTCCCATGCTTTCCAAAGCGGCCGCATTGCCCAGGCCTATATGCTGACCGGCGTTCGAGGTGTTGGCAAAACCACTACGGCGCGCATTCTGGCACGGGCACTGAACTTTAAAACAAATGATAAAGATGCGCCGGACATTGAGTTGAAAGAGCTTGGCGAACACTGTGAAGAAATCATGGCCGGCCGCCATGTCGATGTCATGGAAATGGATGCGGCATCCCATACCGGCATTGATGATATTCGCGATCTGATAGCCTCAACCCAATACCGTCCAACCTCGGCACGTTATAAGGTTTACATCATTGATGAAGTTCATATGCTGTCAAAAAGCGCCTTTAACGGGTTATTAAAGACCCTGGAGGAGCCGCCGGAGCATGTGAAATTCATTTTTGCGACAACAGAAATTCGCAAGGTTCCGATTACTGTTTTGTCCCGCTGCCAGCGCTTTGATTTGCGGCGGATTGAAGCTGGAGAGATGATCACCTATCTTGCTAAAATTGGCGAACTTGAAGGTGTTGAGGTCGAAACAGAAGCGCTGGCAATGTTTGCGCGCGCCTCGGAAGGCTCGATGCGAGATGCCCTGTCCCTTTTTGACCAGGCGATTGCCCATGCCAATGGCAAGGTTTTGGCCGATGATGTGCGAAACATGCTGGGTCTTGCGGACCGGGCACGGGTTATTGATCTGTTTGAGCAGGTCATGAAAGGGGACACTGCCGCAGCGCTTGATGAATTAAAATCGCAATATGATTCAGGCGCAGATCCGGCAACTGTGCTCACCGATCTGGCCGATTTTATTCATTATGTCACCCGGGTGCGATTTGTGCCCGAGGCGGCGGAAGACAAAACCCTCAGCCAGCAGGAGCGTGAACGCGGCGAAGCATTTGCCAAAGAGCTTTCGCCGCGCATTCTCGGGCGCGCCTGGCAAATGCTGCTGAAGGGAATTGCAGATGTACAAACATCCGCAAGACCATTGGCGGCAGCCGATATGGTGCTTGTGCGGCTTACCCACGCGGCAGACCTGCCCACACCCGATGAGGCTTTACGTCAGCTTGCCGATCAGTCTTTGGTCAGTAGCAAAAATCAGCCGACATCAGGGCCGACGGCTTCTTCAGGCGGAATTGCACCAAATCAGACATTTTCGCAACCGGCACAACAGGGCAGGATCGGCCAGGCAATTGCCCGGCGTGCTGAACCAATAGCGGTCAGTCAACCGGCTGCCAAGGCCGTTGAATATGAGCAGATTAACTCTTTTGATGACCTGCTTGCGGTAGCTGAGAAACGTCGCGAGATAGCCTTCAAACTGGCTCTTCGCAACAATGTCAGGCTTGTCAGCTTTGCGCCAGGCCGGATGGAGGTCAATATAACTGGAGATCCGCCAACCAACTTTGTCAATGACATATCGACCAAACTTCAGGCGTGGACGGGCGGGCGATGGTTGATTACCGCAAGCCAGCAGGAAGGTGAGGCAACTCGTAAGGAGCAGGACGAAGCCTATCGCCAGGAGCTTGAGGCCGATGCCAGAAACACGCCAACTGTGGCAGCTGTTATGACAGCCTTTCCAGGCAGCAAGATTATCGATGTACGGGTACGTGAAAATGAACCGCAGTTGACTGATCCGTTGCCGGGTGAGGCAGATGAAGACAATCTGGACGATTTTTTCGAAGACAACTAGCACCCTTTTAACCAATTCGGGGCCGACTAAGTGTCCGATTTAAAAGTCTCCAGAAGAGACTTTTAGACGTCAATTCCGCCCTCTCCCCCGGCCCAACCACCCCACAGGATACCGTTATCGGGTGGTTGGGCCGGGGGAGAGGGCTGGCACCGGACTTTTAAAACAGGCTCTAAGAGCGAGATAATGGAGTACAGAAATGAAAGACATCATGGGTATGATGGGCAAGGTCAAAGAAATGCAGGCCAAAATGGAGGAAATGCAAGCCGAGCTTGAAGCCCTCGAGGTGGAGGGTACATCCGGTGCAGGCCTTGTAAGCGTTACTCTATCCGGCAACTGGCGATTGATCCATCGCTTATTGTTCCGGACGATGCGGAAATGCTCGAAGATCTGATTGTAGCCGCCTTCAATGATGCCAAGGCAAAGTCTGAGGCTGCAGTTGCTGAAAAAACCCAGGCGCTGACCGCAGGACTGCCGATCCCGCCCGGCATGAAGCTTCCGTTTTGAGGTGCCGATGTTCGAAGCTGGAAACAACCTGCCACCGGCCTGTCTCAAGGTACAAAGTGCCGCAGACAATTTGTCGTTGCCCATTCAGATCAGGATTTTGAAGGAAAGTTCGCGGACGGCAGAAGAAGCTGCGCAAGCCTGCAATACGACATTGGGCCAGATTGTCAAATCGCTGGTCTTTTGCAGGAAAGACGATAACCGGCCTG
>QIIJ01000218.1 GCA_003232595.1 Aurantimonadaceae bacterium
TAAAGGAATATCTGCCGATGCAGCCGGGGGATGTGTTCGAGACCTACGCCGATATTACTCCAATCCAGCAGGAGATGGGGTTTTCTCCCTCGACATCGATTGAGGCTGGACTTGAAAAATTCATTGAATGGTATCGTTCATATCATGGCTGATTTTCCGGTTTGCTCGCCGATCTATTTCATCCGCCACGGCGAGACTGACTGGAATCGGGCGAAAAAATTTCAGGGCCACAGCGATATCCCGCTCAATGACAAAGGCAGAAAGCAGGCAAAGCAAAACGGGAACCGGCTTGCAGACCATCTGGCGGAGGCGGGTATTGATACCAGTCAGCTTGTTTTTGTATCTTCGCCATTGTCGCGGGCAGTTGAAACAACAGAAATAATTCTGCAGGCCTGCAAATTGCAGCCTGATCAGTACAGAATTGATAACACCTTGAAAGAGTTGTCCTTCGGGCTGTTTGAAGGATTGACCTCGCCCGAGGCGAAAGAAAAATATTATACTCAAAGACAGCAAAGACGAAAAGACCGCTGGTCGATTGCGCCACCAGAAGGGGAGAGTTTTGCGTCTCGGGTAGACGGGCTTCGACAGTTCCTGTCACAATTGGAGGTTCATAGCGTCATTATTTCCCACAGCGGCATCATGCGAATAATCCACCATCTGCTGAATAAAGTCCCGCCCGGCGAGGCCGTCTCGCTCGACATTTCAAACGAGGGTGTCAGTTTATGGGATGGAAAGACAATAAAATGTGCACTTGAGCACTTCCGAACACTTTAATTCTGTGCAAACCTTGCCACAAACAAGTCTGAAACAGACGCAAAAACAATAACGGGAACCGTTCGCAGGGCATGTCGAACAAAATACACGACATAATAAGGGTCGAAAATCTCAAAATAGTGATTGATCTCAAGGGTGGCGATCTTGATGTGATCCGTGGCGCGAGTTTTCGCATTCCTGCCGGTCGCACGGTAGCGCTTGTGGGTGAATCCGGGTCCGGCAAATCGATTATTGCCCAGGCCATATTGGGCATCATGCCGCGTGTTGCCCGGATAACCGGCGGGCGTATCATGTTTGCCGAAAAGTCGGGCGACACGCCGGTTGACCTTACCGCCATGGATGATGACAGCGAGGAGCGGCGGGCGCTTCGCGGTGGCAAGATTTCCATTATATTTCAGGAGCCGATGACGTCACTCTCACCGCTTCACACCATTGGCAACCAGGTGGAAGAGGCGCTGACATTGCACCGTGATGTGGGAAAAGGCGAAGCCCGCAAGATGACATGCAAAATGTTTGATCTTGTAGGTTTTCCCGACCCCCAGCGCGCCTATGACATGTATTCGATGGAGCTTTCAGGCGGGCTAAGACAACGTGCCATGATCGCCATGGCAATTATCTGCCACCCGGCGCTGCTGATAGCCGATGAGCCGACCACCGCACTTGATGTTTCGATGCAGGCAAAAATCCTTGGCCAGCTCAAGGAATTGCAGCAAAAACTCAACATGGCCGTATTGCTGATTACTCACGATCTCGGAGTTGTTGCAAATATGGCCGACGAAGTCGTGGTGATTTATCATGGCCAGATCATGGAAGCCGGGCAGGTTGAGGATATTTTTCGAAACCCGCAACATGATTATCTCAAGGCGCTTTTGAATGCTGTGCCAAGCCTGACGATGTCGCTCGACAATAAGCTGCAATCCCTGCGCGATATTGACCATGTCATTCCCAAATCCATGGAACGAAATGTTCTGCCGGATGACAGTGCTGAGATGGCGCCACTGCTCAAGGTGCGCGATCTGCACCGAACATTCACAATCAAAAAATCGGGATTTCTGTTTGGCTCCTCAAGCCGTTCGGTCACCGCTGTCAGCCACATGAATTTTGATGTGCGGCGGGGGGAATGTTTTGGAATTGTCGGCGAATCGGGTTGCGGCAAGACGACAACCATCAAGATGATCATGCGGGCGCTGTTGCCGGACAGCGGCGAGATTATTTATAATGACGGCAAGGAGGACTGCGATATTCTTTCGCTGGAGGGTCTGCCGCTGAAACAGTTCCGCAAGAAAATGCAGATGGTGTTTCAGGATCCGTTTTCTTCACTTAGTCCGCGTTCGACGGTTTTGACCATTTTACGCGAACCCCTGCAGATTCACAATATCGGCAATAGCCGTGAACAGGCGGAATATGCTGCCGAGTTGTTGCGCATGGTGGGATTGCAACCGAGTTTTCTTTTTCCGGTGGCCAGCGCCAGCGTATTGGTATTGCGCGGGCGCTTGCCCTGCGCCCGGATCTGCTGATTTGTGATGAACCGGTATCTGCTCTCGACGTTTCGGTGCAGGCCCAGGTTTTAAATCTGATGAAACAATTGCAGGAGGAGTTGGGTCTTACCTATATCTTCATTTCCCACAATCTTGCCGTTATTCGTTATATTGCAGACCGCATTGGCGTGATGTTCAAAGGGCAGCTGGTGGAAGTTGCCACCCGCGAGGAACTTTTCTCCAATCCGCTCCATCCCTATACAAGGGCCTTGCTGGACGTGGTTCCCCATGCAGACCTTGATCATCCGCTTGATTTTGAACAGTTAGGACGCGAAATGGTAACAGAAGGCCAAGACTGGGGTGATCAATTTATCAGTAAACGTGATGGTGCTGATATGGACATGCTGGAAATAAACAATAATCATTCCATTCTGACTGTGTCAGGTACACAAATAAATGAGCTCGGGGGAGCATGATGAGACTTCAATCAATTATCGCAATGGTAGCGAGCGCGCTGCTGGTCGCCCTGACCATGGCCAATACATCCTTGGCCGGACCGCCGGACGAGCCACGAATTGTGGATATGCCGGCACTGGGTAAAACGGTGGGTAAACGCGGCGGGACGTTGAGAATGCTGATGGCCAAGCCCAAGGACATCCGCATGATGGTGATTTATTCCGGTGCACGGCTGGTATCTTACAATGAAAACTTCAAACTCGCTCCAGACATTCTTAAATCTGTAGATGTTGAGGAAAACCGGATTTTCACCCTGCGTATCCGAAAAGGGCACAAGTGGTCTGACGGCGCACCATTCACATCTGAAGATTTCCGTTACTACTGGGAAGACGTGGCCAACAACAAGGAACTGGCCCGCGGTGGTCTGTCCAACAAATTACTTGTTGAGGGTAAAGGGCCAAAATTCGAGGTGATCGATGAGTTGACTGTTCGTTACACCTGGGAACAACCCAACCCGCTGTTTTTAACAGTTCTTGCCGGTGCCCGCCCGCTCTACATCTATAAGCCTGCCCACTACATGAAACAGTTTCATGTCAAATATCAGGACAAGGCAAAACTCGATCAAATGGTGATTGACAACAAGGTGCAAAAATGGAGTTCACTGCATGTGCGAAAAGGGCGTCAATACCGGCCTGAAAACCCTGAAATGCCGACCCTGCAACCGTGGATGAACACCACAAACCCGCCTTCAGAACGGTTTATTTTCAAGCGTAACCCCTATTTCCACCGGGTCGACAATGAAGGCAACCAACTGCCATATATTGGTGAGGTCTATGTGACCATGTCTACGTCGGCGATTATACCTGCCAAGACCGGGGGCGGCGAGAGCGACCTGCAGGCGCGTTATCTGCGGTTTGACAATTATGCTTTTTTGAAAAAAGCGGCAAAAACCCGCGGTTACGAGGTTTATCTGTGGCGCAACGGCAGAGGGTCACAAATGACCATTTTGCCAAATATGAATGTTGCCGACCCGGTATGGCGCAAGGTGATGCAGGATGTTCGGGTGCGTCGCGCAATGTCGCTTGGAATTGACCGATCTGAAATCAATGAGGCAATCTATTTTGGTCTTGCCCGGGAGGTCGGAAACTCGGTGTTGCCATCAAGCCCGCTCTACAAGGAAGAATATGCGGAAGCCTGGGCACAGTTCGATGTTGATCTGGCAAATGAACTTCTTGACGAGGCGGGGCTGGACAAACGTTCATCAGATGATGTGCGGTTGTTGCCTGATGGCCGTGAGATGAAGATCACCGTTGAGACGGCCGGTGAAAGCACCGAGGAAACCGATGTGCTGCAATTGATCACAGAGCACTGGGCAGCGCTCGGTATTCAGTTGTTTACCAGGCCGACCCAGCGCGATATTCTGCGCCGCCGGATTTCCAATGGCGATACGATTATGTCTGTGTGGTTCGGCCTCAATCGTGGTCTGGCAACGCCGGATATGGATCCCGAAGAACTTGCACCCGTTTCACCCTTGCAGGGCACCTGGCCGAAATGGGGGCAGTATTACGAAACCAAAGGGGTCGCGGGAGAAAAAATCACCCTTCCAAAAGTGCAAAAGCTGAGCGATCTTTACAGTCAGTGGCGAATGGCGGTATCGGTTGAGAAGCAGACGGAAATATGGGATCAGATGTTGTCGATTTTTACCGATCAGGTTTATACCATCGGTATTGTCAGCAGCACCAAGCAGCCGATTGTGGTCAACAAAAACCTGCGCAATGTGCCAATGGATGGCATTTATGCATTTGAACCAACCGCCTATTTCGGCCAATACCTGCCAGACACTTTCTGGTTCGACAATTAGGGGATGTTGCTCAGGTGCTGAAATATATCCTCTACAGAATAATGGCGATGGTGCCCACCTTGCTGATTGCAAGTGTGGTGATCTTCACCATTATTGAATTGCCGCCGGGCGATTTTTTTGAAAGCTATGTTTCTGAACTGCAGGCCGCCGGTGAAAGCATTGATCCCAAGCGGATAGAATATCTGCGCCAGGAATATGGCTTCGACCGACCGATCTATGAACGGTATTTCATTTGGGTTACCGGCATGATGCAGGGCGATTTCGGTTATTCCTTCGAACATGAGCGCCCTGTTGCCGAGGTGGTGGGAAACAGGATTTATTTCACTATTCTGGTGTCCTTTGTAACCATCATCGTCACATGGCTGATTGCCTTTCCAATTGGTATTTATTCGGCAACCCACCAATACCTGGGGTGACTACGGGCTGACCTTTGTTGGTCTTTTGGGCCTTGCAACACCCAATTTTCTGCTGGCGCTGGTGATGATGTATCTTGCCAATATCTGGTTTGATACGACCATCGGAAATCTGATGGATTTGAAATACCTCAATGAGCCGATGAGCTGGGACAAGGCCAAATCGATCATGGAACATATGATCATCCCGGTTGTTGTGATCGGCACCTCCGGCACGGCTGCAATGATCCGCCGTTTGCGGGCCAATCTGCTGGATGAGCTTGAAAAACAATATGTGGTTACCGCTCGGGCCAAGGGTGTGCCGCCCTTCAAGGGGCTGGTAAAATATCCGCTTCGCATGTCTCTCAATTTTTTTGTGGCAGACATTGGCAGTATTCTGCCGGCGATCATTTCCGGGGCTGAAATTGTGGCCATTGTATTGTCGCTGGAAACCACCGGGCCGTTGCTGATTGCAGCCCTGCAAAGCCAGGATATGTATCTTGCCGGTTCTTTTTTGATGTTCCTGGCGGCGCTCACCGTGTTTGGTGTGCTGATTTCAGACATAGCACTGGGCTTTCTTGATCCACGCATACGGTTGCAGGGGAAGGTCGAAAAATGAGCGCCCTGCCCCCGGAAAATACCGACAAGCTGCCGCACTATGTGTCGAAAGAACCGTTCGACATGCAGTCGATCGAAAAGCTCACACCGGAACAGGAAAAGATTTATTTTGCTTCCCAACTCACCTTGATGTGGTGGAAATTTCGTCAACACCGGGTTGCTGTCTGGTCAGGTGTATTTCTGGCAGTGCTCTATTTGTCGATATTTTTCAGTGAATTTCTGTCTCCCTACGATATGACCAAGCGCAATGTGAAACATATCTATGCGCCACCCCAGGCTGTGCATCTGTTTCACGAGGGTGAGTTTATTGGTCCCTTCACCTATCCATACAAGGTCACCCGCAATATGGAGACCCTGCAGCGGGAATTCGCGGTCAATACAAAAAAACCGCAGAAACTGCGCTTTTTCTGCCGTGGCGATAAATACAAGTGGTTTGGTTACGTTAAAAGCGATCTTCATCTGGTCTGTCCGCCAAAAAAGGGGAGTTTCTATCTGCTCGGTACAGACAGGCTGGGTCGCGATATGCTTTCGCGGATTATTGCCGGCGCGCGGATTTCGCTGACCATCGGCCTGATAGGGATAACGGTCAGTTTTGTCCTTGGGATCGTCATTGGCGGGCTTGCCGGATATTACGGCGGCTGGGTCGATATGATAGTGCAGCGAATGATTGAAGTGCTGCAATCGATACCATCAATACCACTCTGGCTGACATTATCGGCTCTCATGCCGGCGACATGGAGCCCGATCTTTGTTTACTTTGGCATTACCATCATACTTGGTTTGCTCGACTGGACCGGGCTGGCGCGAGCGGTGCGTTCCAAATTGCTGTCACTGCGGGAAGAGGACTATGTGCTGGCTGCTCGGTTGATCGGGGCAAGTCCTTCGCGCATAATCGGTCGCCATCTGGTGCCCGGTTTTATGAGCCACCTGATTGCCTCGGCCACGATCACCATTCCTGTGATGATCCTTGGTGAAACGGCCTTAAGCTTCCTTGGTCTCGGTCTGCGCCCACCGGTAACGAGCTGGGGTGTATTGCTCAATGAGGCACAGGACATCAATGTGGTGGCTGTCTATCCTTGGCTGATGCTGCCAGTGGTGCCGGTAATATTCGTCATCATCGCCTTCAACTTCCTCGGAGACGGCCTGCGTGATGCGGCTGATCCCTATAAATAGGCGCTGATTTTGGAATGAGAGTATTAAATAGCGCGTCAACGACCTGGGTCATCCTTGTGACAGGCACATTGCTGTCCGGTTTAATTATGCAGCGGGCTGTTAACTCATTGAAATCCAAGATTAATTGGGGATACCTGCCAATTGGACTGCAAAAACAGCCCACCATCTTGTCATCCTCGGCCACCGTGCCGAGGATCCAGTGCGTATCGCGCAAAGCGTTGAATTTATTAATGTATTGGATATTTTCTGGATCCGCGGGACGGCGCCCGAGGATGACGATTGGAGGTTGGGCGGTGTTAAACCGGACAGCAGTGTGAAAGGTACAGGAATGACGGCGTATGATAGGATGAAATCTAACTCCGATTCCGGGTTTGCTCTTTGACTATGGGGTTATCATCATGACATCAAAAAAACTTGTACTTGTTACAGGTGCTGCACGCGGCATCGGACTTGCAACGGTTCGAAGGTTTCTTGAGGATGGCTGGCGGGTGGCGATGCTGGACATCGACGGGGAAACTCTGGGGGCTGCTTTCAGCGAACTGGCGAGGCCCGAAGACACATTGTCACTTCGCTGCGATGTGGCCGATGTTGACCAGGTGGCAGGGGCAGTTGGTGAAATTATCCGAAATTTTGGCCGCATTGA
>QIIJ01000352.1 GCA_003232595.1 Aurantimonadaceae bacterium
TTAGAGCGCTCGCAGATCATCTTCAACAATCTTTTGGCAATCCACCATATTGGGATGCACCAGTATTCTAAAAACCATTTTGGTGGAGTGTAGATTCACCCTGTGATCACAACTGCTGGGGATAGTCCACTGTGGCAATGCCCGTCACAAATCCGTATTGTTTGAATTGAATTCCGATCCAGTGAAATACTCCATTAACCGACCTTTCACAGGGTCCGGGTTCAGTACTAACTCATGAACATGGTACGCAGCACAGCCATTTTTATGGAATGGGTCAGTGGAAAGTAATTTCCTGACTTCCATAATGCTATCGCCGGAAATTATCATAATCCCACCAACCGGAGGTTCTCGCCGCCCTGTTACAACTGATCGTCCGGCTTGATCAAGCAAGGTCAACCATTCAATGTGATCGTCCAGATATTTGTTCACTTCATCAAGCAGCATCAAATATTGACTGATACATACGAATATTTTTTCAACATTTTTAGCCAACGGTCACTACTGTCCGGGAAAATAATAATCTCTCTTTCGTCAATCCTCGGCCCCCTTCGGCAGGCTCAGGAGTGCCGAGGATCCAGTGGGCTATCAAATTCTACGTGAATTCAATAGTTTGCGCAATACGAGCTGGATCCTCGGGTCGGTGCCCGAGGATGATGATGTGGAGGGATTGAATGAATGTCTCAACCAAAATTAGCTGATAATATGTGAAAGAATTCAATGTGATACTTGTCAATAATTAAATTTTCCCGGACAGTAGCGGCCAACGGTATTATCCCTTGCTAAATCCAAATATCAAAATTCAACGAATACAATTCATTCACATTGTATCCAACATGAAATAGTATGAAAATTCACCATAATCAAAAATTGTAATCTCGCTGTACTCCTGGAATATTGATTTGGTGGCTATAACTAATCTCTGTGCGCTTCGTAAGGCATCTTTCGTTCATGCGTCATAAGCCTGGGCCGATTCAATCTGATTCTGGCCATCCAAAGACAGCTTAATTCAATAAGGCCGTGCTGACTAAACCCGTAATTTAGCGACGATCCGGCCAGCCCGTCCCCATGGGCAACCTCGATGGCGTCCACTCCGGCACTGTCCAGCGCCTGGGCAATGTCGTGCACCTGAGCAACGTCATAGCGATGGCGAATAGCATGCATTCCATCGCGCAGGGTGACGTCCTGAATATACAGTTTTTGCGGTTTCACCATGTTCATACCCCCTCACGCGCGCAATTCCACCAGCCGTTCGGCGGTGCGCAGGGCGGCGGATGTCATGATGTCAAGATTTCCGGCATAGGCGGGCAGATAATGCGCCGCGCCCTCGACCCCCAAAAAAACCGAGACTTTCAGACCCGTGAAAAACTGGTCCATATCAGGAACGAACATCGCCACGTTGCTTCTGATCTTTTCGAACTGGACCTGTTGCTTGAGCCGGTATCCCGGTACATAGGCCGAAACGGTTTTCACCATGTCCTCGACGGACGCAGAAATCGCCTTCTGATCGCCATCGTCACACAGATTTAAAACCGTGTCGCGCATGATCAGGGGCGGCTCGGCCGGGTTCAGAATGATAATCGCCGTGCCGCGCGTCGCCTGCCCGCCGCAGGTTACCATATTGACGTTGGGGGCGTACAGATTCGCCTCCATGTTCACCGATGGCACTACAAAAGGACCAATCGCGGCGAGGGTCAGATCAATAACCTGCTTGCCATGGTTTTGCAAAACCGCATCATGGTGTTTATGCGCGCGCGCTGGTGGCGTCGAATACAATAGCTATTTCTTCAAATTCCGGCAACACAACCAGGCCGTCAACGCCGTGGTGGGAAGTGGCTTTGCCCACCCGATTTGCACGGGCCAGCCCGTCGCTTCCCGGATCAATGCCGATCATCGCAGCACATTCCAGGGATTGCGACAGCCGCTTCATCTTGATCATCAGATCAGTCCCGATATTGCCGGAACCAATGATGGCAATTTGGGTCTTGCTCACCGGGCTTCCCCGGCAACCCAGACTTTTGGTACCACGGCGCGGCCAGTTCTCGCGGCCTCATATGCGGCCTCGACCAGCGCGATTGTGCGCAGATTGTCGGCGATGTTGGTATCGGGCATCTTTTTCGCGCGGAACGCCTGCATCATATGGCGGTTGGTATCCAGCACGCTTGCCTGGGTGACATGCCACGGCTTTTCAGTCCACGACAAAAGCGGCACCGAGGCATCTTCGATCCGGTTTCCCCCGCCGCTGGCCACGTCAATCTGGCCATCGGCGTCCAGCCGGATACAGCCCTTGTCGCCCTCGATCTCCAGCAGGGTTTCGGGGAAAACATCCGGGGAACGTTTCGCCGAGAAACTGATCTCGACCACCGAAACCGCGTCTGATGTGTGGCGCAACAGCATGGTTGCGGTATCTTCGCCGGTGATATCTGCGATGCGTTGTTGCGTCTCACAGGACAAATGTTTCACTTCGCCCAGGAAATAACGCGCCAAATCAAGCACATGCACACCGACATCCTGAATGGCCAGCCGTTTTTGCTTTGCCAGATAGGGCTGGGCGAAAAACACGTCAAATGCGGTCCGAAAGTAAATCCGCGCAAAGCTGGGCTGGCCGATTTCATTGCTCTCCAGCAGCTGTTTGACCCGCATCATCGGGCCCTGAAAGCGGAAATTCTCATGCACTCCAAAGAAGATACCGGACCTGGCAACCGCATCACCAATCGCGCAGCAATCATCCCAGTTGAACGCCAGCGGCTTCTGAACGATGGT
>QIIJ01000099.1 GCA_003232595.1 Aurantimonadaceae bacterium
GATTGCGTCTTGGAAATTGAAGCCAGTCATGCGTCAAACCCCACCCGGCATAGAATGGTCCGCCAAATGTGTAAACCTCAGCACCGCGCATTAATCCTTCAAACCCTCCCAACGAGCTGATTGTATACACATAACGGGCCTGTTGTAACAATGAGGAAATAGCAATCCCGGTTGATATGACTTGCCTGGTATTAATGAGGTTTTCCGGGTTTGAACGTGCCGGTCTGGCACCTGCTGTTATATCTGGATGTGGTCGATAAAAAACTTTCGACACATCGTGCCTGGCGAGAGCCTCCTGAAGCAGTTCGACATTGGTCTGAAAACCTTCGGGATTTGCCCTGATCGATGCATCATCTTCAACCTGACCAAGCACAAGCACAGCATCTTGCGGAAGTGGAAAGCTGCGCGCATTGCCACTGCTGTATTTGGATACCGCTTGCGTGTTCATAAAGGAAATGAGCCCGCGGGCCCGTTCTAAATCCTCAAGACGATCCGACAGGTCACTTTGGGCCAGAATATCTTCCAACTCACTGGCGGAAGTGGCATCGAAGTGAAGTCCCACACTATCCCGGGTGAATGAATGCGGCTGCGCATGGGCAACCCCAAGCCCTTGTGAACGGACAAAACCGTCTTCAATACGAAGCTTGCGCCTTGCGTCCCATTCATCCACTCCCTGAAGATGCTGATCGCGCAATGACCATACCATAGCTTCAAAATGGCTGTTTTGTTGAATGAGCTTTTTCTGTCGGACAATGGAGAGCCAGTGTGGCAAAAAGACCAGATTGTATTCCGGGAACAACCCGCGCATGATATTCCGCTTTTCATACTCAAATCCGACTGCCAAAATATCCTGACGCCTGGATTTTTGCCTGGTAAATCCAGGTATGGAAACAAGGAAAACAAGTTCCCTTGCCCGTTCCACTACAAGGGAAATCGGACGTGGACTCATTAGAAGTTTGTAAAGGCCTTTGGCAAGTCGTAACAACAATGATGCTGCTTTATGCATTCTTGTCCATTGCCCTGATTTCATCCACAGTCAAAAACTGAGGATTGGTGCCGGAATTATACTCAAATCCGACATCTACAGGCACACCTTTTTCACCGAGGCCATTTTCCTTGTAATCACCACTACGGCCATGAAACTTTATTGTCGGGCGAAGAACAAAGTGGTCATCAAATTCCAGCGTCAAATGACTGTCATCCGCCGGGCACATGATTTCGTGCAGCTTTTCTCCAGGACGAATGCCGATAATATCCGCATCCCGGCTCATGCTATAGGCCTCGACCAGATCGAGAATGGCAACAGAGCTGATTTTCGGCACAAATATTTCCCCGCCATACATACGGTCGAAATTTTTCAGCACGAAATCAACGCCCTCCTGCAGTGTAATCCAGAAGCGGGTCATCTCCTCGTGAGTAACAGGCAGCGGTGTTTTGCCTTCAGCTACAAGTTTTTTGAAAAACGGAACAACTGAGCCGCGTGAACCAACGACATTGCCATATCGCACGACGCTGAATTTTGGTCCGTGTGCACCAGACATATTATTTGCGGCAACAAAGAGTTTGTCAGATGCAAGTTTTGAAGCGCCATACAGATTGATTGGATTGGCAGCTTTGTCAGTTGACAGCGCCATCACCCTGTCCACCCCGGATGCTATTGCAGCCTCAATAACATTTTGAGCCCCATTGACATTTGTCTTGATGCATTCGAACGGGTTATATTCAGCGATGGGCACATGCTTTAGTGCAGCGGCGTGAATGACATAGTCAATTCCGCTCATTGCCTGTTTCAGCCGTTCCGGATCACGAACATCGCCAATAAAATAGCGCATGACAGGGTCAGAATGCGTCTGCGCCATTTCATACTGCTTCAACTCATCCCGGGAATAAATTACAATGCGTTTGGGTTGATATCGTGACAACAGAGTTTCGGTGTATTTTTTTCCAAAAGACCCGGTACCACCGGTGATCAAAATTGATTTGTCGTTAAACATCTGGGCAGCCTTTTTACAATTATAAATTGCTTCTATCGGGTTCAAAATATGGCAGACAGCACCACAATACCAAACAAGCGGATTGATATGACAGTTCGTGCCCCAAGCCAGTGTTTATCTATCTACTGAATTAATTGCAAGCTCATAGGGAATATTTCAGTCAATAGAATTGCAGGCTGGTTAATTGGTCGCGGTACCTGAGGTAAGTCGTTGGTTTTTATATGTATTAAAAATTGAATTCCACGATATCCTGAGCAGTTGTTATCTCGGTTTCCAAAAATATTACCCAAATTTGTCCCCACGCCGATTCCGCAGCTTATAATTTGTCTGAGCCATCATCATGGAGTTAATTATGGACAACAGCACGCACTTTCTCGATCTGCCTTACATTCTTGCAGCACAGGCACAAAAACATGTTACCCACAACGAAGCCCTGCGACAATTGGATCAATTGGTTCACATGGTAGTGGAGACACGGTTTGGCCCAATTGTGCCGCCATCCACGCCCGTGGAAGGCGAACGCCATATTGTACCGGACAATGCCCAGGGACTTTGGGCAGGGCAAGATGGCAGTCTGGCGAGCTTCATTGACAACACCTGGTCAATTGCAGCACCAAAAACCGGCTGGCTTATCTGGGTTGAAGATATCAATACACTTCATGTTTTTGACGGCTCAACATTTGTCCCGGTCGGGCATGAAGCCCTCAATAATCTTGAAAGCCTCGGCATAAATGCTATTGCCGATGCTTCCAATCGTTTAAAGTTTCCGCCCAGTCAAGTCTTTTCAACCATGATGGCAATGGGCATCAGATTGTTGTCAACAAAGCGATAACCACAGATACAGCATCCCTTTTATTCCAAACCGGCTATTCCGGGCACGCCGAATTTGGACTGACGGGTGATGACAACTGGCACATAAAAGTCAGTCCTGACGGTACCAATTGGCAGGAAGCACTGGTTGTTGACAACACTAGCGGCACCGCAACCTTTAATGGCGGAATCCGGCTTGGCAGCAGCCCGCAAACGCAGTTGGACACCGGAACTATTAGGAGCCACGACCGCAGGCAGCCCGGTCTACACCACCAATTCAGGCAGTTTCCTGCGGATAGGAAAGATGGTGACAGTCAGCGGCCGGGTTATATGGACATCGCTTGGCGGGCTCACTGGCAGTATCCAGCTTCATGGTCTGCCATATCCATGTAAAACCGGTACCCAACATCGCTTCTCCATGACACCTTCCTGGTATGATGGTTTGGCCATGGGTGCAGATGTTTCCATGCTCGGTGGGTTTACACAACCCGGCACCACTTACATTCGCCTATGGGGTGCATCAAATGCTGAAGAAGGCATCAACCTGCTCTTGAAGGAAAGCCATATCACGCAAACCGGATCAATTTACTTCAATTGCACATATATGACGGAATAATTCCAGCCCATGTGCAAATGGTGATGAAACAGAACCAACTGGCGAGTAAACCTACCGCACCACTTCTTTCAACACAGCGATGACGCGGTCCTGTTGTTCGTTGCTCATGGCGTGGAACAGGGGTATTGAAATCGAGCGGGAATAGTATTCTTCCGCATTGGGACAATGTCCTGGTTTAAACCCGAGATCTTTGTAGAATGGCTGCAGGTGGATCGGGATATAGTGAAGGTTGACCCCGATACGGTTTTCTCGCAGCTCCTCAAAAACCTGGCGATGGGTTTTAGCAATTTCACCAAGTTTAAGCTGAATCACATAAAGGTGGAAGCCGGAATAGGTGTCGGGATGTCGAAACGGCAGATCGATTGGCACATCTGTCAAAAGTTCATCGTAACGTGCTGCCAGTTCATGCCGCCTGGCAACAAATTTATGCAATCGCACCATTTGCGCACAACCAAGGGCTGCTTGCATATCAGTGAGACGATAGTTGAGGCCAAGATCAATTTGCTGATAATACCACGGACCGTCTGGCTCGTGGGTCATCAATGCGGGATCGCGGGTAATGCCATGGCTTCTGAGCCGCGCCGGCAAGTTCCGGGTTTTGAGTGGTGGCGCATCCGCCCTCTGCGGTGGTAACAATTTTTACAGGATGAAATGAGAATACCGTGATATCGGAATGGTCGCACCTGCCAACCGGTTTGTTCTGATAACGCCCGCCAATTGCATGACTTGCATCTTCAATCACAGAAAACCCGTAACGTTTTGCCAGTTCGCCGATTTTATCCATGCGGCATGGCTGGCCACACAGGTGAACCGGAATGACAACCTTGGGCAATTGCCCCTGCCCTTCTGCTGCATTCAGTTTCTTTTCCAGCGCTTCAATCGACATGTTGAAGGTTGCCGGATCAATATCAACAAAATCCACCGTAGCCCCGCAATACAAGGCGCAGTTTGATGATGCAACAAACGAAACCGGTGACGTCCAGACAATATCACCTTGGCCGACACCCAGTGCCAGGCAAGCAATATGCAGGGCAGACGTTGCTGAATTTACGGCAACCGCATGTGGCACATCAACCGCATCCATGATCGACTTTTCAAACCGCTCGACCG
>QIIJ01000482.1 GCA_003232595.1 Aurantimonadaceae bacterium
TCAGTCGGTCGCGGGTGATTGCTTCACCAGCGTTACCGGCCAGTTCTACCAGGATATCAAGTTCGGCTGTTGTGAGTGCTACACTTTGTCCCCCGATTGAGGTCAGGGTGCGGGCGGTCAAATCAATTCGCCAATCCTCAAACAGGATGAATTTGGCTCCATTGAGGCCGACGTGCTGGTTCGAAGAGGGCGGGAGCTTGGCGCGCCGCATCACTGCTTTAACGCGGGCAAGCAGTTCACGGTTGAAAAAAGGTTTTGTTACATAATCGTCAGCGCCAAGCTCCAGTCCGATCGTGCGATCAATTGGATCAGATTTTCCAGTCAGGATAATGACCGGGATATTGTGTGTATCGCGGAGCTTGCGCAAAAGATCCAGACCGGTTTCGTTACGCAGACCAAGATCCAGGATAACCAGATCAAAGTCGCGACTGGAAAGGGTCTTGCCCATGGCTTGTCCGTCACCTACCGCAGTTACGGAAAACCCCTCACTGGTGAAATATCTGACCAGCGTCGCCTGCATTTCAGGTTCGTCGTCAACGACAAGGATCGAGCCACTCATGTTAATAACTCGTTAACATTTGTTAATACATACAACAGACTGTTCTCTCACTTCGCAATCATTCCTGAAACAGGCCAGAAACTTCTATCGTATTGTGTCAGCAGGTAAAATCCAGTTAAAGATCACAATATAAACCGATTGGCCGGTTGCGGTTAATCTGAGACAAAGTTAACATTCGATAACAATATTTAACAAGTCCTAACATGCGTTCAAGCTGCACCCATGCATAAATTATATCTATGCGGTACGTGGGAATGACTGCTTTATTATACCCCATGGAACCTCAAACGTGACAGAAACCTGATTGTGCCGGTTGTGGTATTGCACAGGGTCTGACGAAATATGAATGTGCTATTTGATGGCATTGTTTGATTATCTTGTTTGAATACCTTGGGAGGGGAACTAAATATGTCCGCTGAAGCTAAAACCGACACTGCCGTCGATGTTGGGCCTGTACCAAAGGATTGGTTGCCGGGTCTTACTGAAAACTGGAAATCAGATTTAATGTCTGGTTTTGTGCTGTCACTGATAGCACTTCCTTTGTGTCTGGGCATTGCGATTGCCTCAAATGCACCGCCTATCGCCGGTATTATTGCCGGTATCGTTGGTGGTATGGTCGCCGGTTTCTTTAGTGGGTCCCATCTAACCATCAATGGACCGGCGGCCGGACTAATTGTGATCGTTCTGGGGGCGGTCGCAGAATTGGGGGGGGATGACCCGATTGTCGGGTTCCAGCGTGCTTCGGCCGTTATCGTGGTGGTTGGTGTTTTACAAATCATTGCAGGATTTATGAAAGCCGGTAAGCTGGCAAACTTCTTTAATCTTTCTGTTATTCACGGCATGTTGGCGGGGATCGGGATTATTATCATACTCAAGATGTTCCATGTCGCCATTGGTATGGATGGTTCGGAGTTGATTAAATCTGCCAAAGGCATGTGGGGTTTGATTACAGCCATTCCAAGCAGTATTGCCAATATGACAAATCCACTGGTTGCCGTCATCGGCGGCCTGGCTTTTCTTATCATGGCCATCTGGCCTATGCTTCCCAAAATTGTAGGCAGATTTATTCCAGCACCCCTGGTGCTCGCCATACTCGGTCTTGTGCTCGCCACTTCTTTTAATGTGGATAAAAAATTCCTTCTTGAAGTTCCACTGGACTTCTTTGGGGCGCTGAGGTTTCCGGACTTTTCTCAGATTTTCTCGCTCACATCGTTGAAGTATGTCTTCATCTTCCTGTTTGTGAACAGTTTGGAATCATTGCTGACAGCTTCTGCGATTGATAAACAGGATCCATGGAACAGACAGTCCAACATGGACAAAGAGTTTATTGGTAAAGGTGTTGGTAACGCGGTTTCTGCGCTGATTGGCGGCCTGCCGATTATTGCTGAGGTTGTTCGTAGTGCAGCCAATATCATGAACGGTGCCAGAACCCGGTGGTCGAATTTCTTCCACGGGTCATTCTTGCTCATCTTCGTGCTTGCCATTCCGGCGGTGTTGAACATGATACCGATTGCGGCTTTAGCCGGTATGCTGGTTTTCATCGGCTTTCGTCTGGCTCACCCCAAGGAATTTGCCCATGTGTTTGAAATCGGCAAGGAAGAGTTCCTGTTTATGTTTGTAACCGCCATGATTGTGGTGTTTGTTGATTTGCTGGCTGGCGTGTTCATTGGAACTCTCTTGGCAATGGCGACCAACGTTTTCCGCGGTGTCCCTATCAGTCGGCTGTTTAAAGCCACCACATCAACGGAAGATCAAGGCGACAATGTTACCTTCAAATTGCAAAGTGCAGCAGGCTTTCACAGCTTCATGAACATTCGCTCCAAGCTTGACAAAATTCCAAATGGCAAAAACCTGATAATTGATTTCAGCGAAGCAGGGTTTATCGACCACACCGTGCATGAGCGCCTGTTCGATTTTGCCCGTGAGTATGAATTGAACGGAGGCACGGTGAGCATGCAAGGTAAGGAAAGTCACACTCCTTACACCAGCTTCAGATCAGCCGCTCTGGTTCCAAACAGTTAATCGATAGAAAAACGCAGCTCCGGGGGAAATCCCCCGGACAAAAATTCATTGGGGATTCCGGGGGCAATGTTCCCGCAACGAAAAAGAAAATTAGGGATAGCCTGTCATGCCGATCTTGAGCTTAATAATCTGGCTTCCGCTGCTTGGTGCGGTGGCAATACTATTTGTTCCAAA
>QIIJ01000030.1 GCA_003232595.1 Aurantimonadaceae bacterium
GGCCTGCTACCTATTTTGCAGCGATATCCAATCTTGCTAATGCAGTGATGTTCTCCGGTTTGGGAGAACAACTGATATTTTCTCCTTACGAGCGCGATGACTGGCTTCGTCGTTCAGGCTATGTAAGCCGCCCGCCAATGCCGGACATGGGTATAATCGGCCCGATATTTGCAGCTTCGAAGCCCGTATTTGCAATGACGCCCGATTTCTCCACTCCATCCACTCTACGCTGGAAAACGGATAGTTTTGATCAGACACTCGACCCTGGAGCGCAGGCGTGGACGTTGCTAAAAATCTCCAGCCCACAATTTCATCTGCAGTTTCATGAATTGCCTGAAAACAAGATTGCCGCACTGATGATGCTGCCCCAGGCCCGCATGCAGGCAACTGTTTTAAATGACCGATTGCGCAATGGCGCCGGATTGCTCGCCGCGCTTTCGCCGGACGGGAAATACATGGCGCCAAAGGCGCGGGACCAGGCAGCTGTACTTTGGGCCAGTTCAAGTCTGATTTTGGCTGGCAGCAGCAAAAATACCGACTATTGGCACAAAGCCTATGGTGACCTCACCAACGCCGACGAATATCGCCCTCTCGCAAATGCGGCATATGCAGGTGTCAGAAAAATGCCAGGGGATAATCCGGCTGATCGCGGTATAGCAATTCAGGCACTGGGTCGCTATGCGCTGACTTTGAGCGACAAGGCAAAACAGCAAGAGGTTACAGCTCTTATTAGCAGGCTTGCCGATACTCTGGTGAAGGACGGCGCAAGCAGTCTGGAAGATATATCTCTTGGCATATACGGCCTGATAGAAGCCGGTCGTGTGCTCAATGACGCGCAGTATGCAAAAATCGCAAGCGAACGTTTCAACTCTGTATTATTGCCGCTTTGGGACGACGGAGCCGGCGTGTTTTTGTCCAACGGCACTGCCGATTATACACCAACAACGGTGGGTGCGGTCATCGCGGCACTGAACGCCATACGCTGGTATGGTGAGGGTGAGAATGCTACCAGAGCCGCCTTGCTTTACCCGCAATTTTTTGAAAATGCCATTGTGCGCTCCGGCCTTTTGCAAGGCAGTCCGATTGCGCTTGTTTCTAAAAAATATCTTGAGGAACAACCCGCTGCCAATTTTGCCCATCCCCTATTGAAGGATGCCGAAGATACCGGCATGGCTCCGGTTTTTGCCAGCCGTGTTGTCTACAGCCAGGGAAAATGGACAGTTACCGACACCTCATTTCAAACAAGCTCGGCAATGTTCCTGGCGAACATGCTGGCGCTGAAAAGCGACGGTGTGGCGGATACCTTCCTGCCGGATGATTTGCTGGCCAATCTTCGATAAGGACCCGTTGCTATGTCAGCCGTAATCTCGACCGCTAAGCATTCAGAACAGGGGCAGGCAACGCTGCAACTAAAAATCGGTGGTATGAGCTGTTCTTTCTGTGCAAATTCTGTTCAAAGAAAAAGGCGTCGAAGAAGTGCATGTCTCACTCGCCCATGAGGAAGCACTGGTGCGCTACCGCGAAGACACCACGACGCCGACAAAAATTACCGACACCATGCGTGCCCTGGGATTCATGATCCGTGACCCGGACAAAGTGAAAGCATTTGAAGAGCAACAGGAAGCTGCCCGCGAAGAACGCAATGACCTGATAATTTCAGCTGCCTTCGCAATCACTATGTTTATCGCTATGGCCACGATGTGGCTGGGTCTGTGGCAAATGCGAGACTGGCATGCCTGGGCCGCCTGGGCCGCATCTACGTTTGTATTTGTCTACAATGGACGGCGCATCATTCGCATGGCCTGGGGTGCTGCCTGGCGCGGGATTACCAATCAGCATGTTCTGTTAAGTGTAGGTGCTGTTGGTGCTTATATCGGCGGAGTATTGGGCAGCCCGATACCGTTTCTGGACTGGTATGGGTTTGTCGGATTTCCACCGGTGGACTTTTTCGGCGTTGTAGTATTTCTCACCACTTATCACCTTTTGTCCGGTTATATTTCCATGCTGGTGCGCACCAAGGCATCGGAAAGCGTTCGCAAACTGCTCGACATGCAACCACCCACCGCTCGGGTTATACGTGACGGTGTGGAAGAAGAAATCGATATTGAAGAGGTGATGGTTGGCGACCATGTACGTATTCGTCCCGGCGAAAAGGTTCCTGTTGATGGCATAGTGCTTGAGGGACTCAGTGCCATTGATGAATCACTGGTAACTGGTGAACCTGTTCCGGCTGAAAAATCTGAAAGCAGCGAAGTAATTGGTGGCTCGATCAATCAGACCGGCACCCTGCTGGTTGAAGTGACACGTATTGGCGAAGACAGTTTTCTGCGCCAGGTTGCTCGCCATGTGGAAGAGGCCAAGGCGATGAAGCCGGGCATTATTGTGCTGGTCGACCGGGTGTTGAAACATTATGTGCCAGTGGTATTGCTGATTTCGCTGGCCGCCCTGTTGTTCTGGGGATTTACGCCCGATGGCTGGACGGTTGAACCCAATTGGGTGCGGGCAATATATGCCTCGGTAACCGTATTGGTCATGGGCTACCCCTGCGCGCTTGGTATGGCGACACCACTGGCATTGATCCGCGGCGGCGGCATGGCGGCCGAACGCGGCATCTTGATCCGCTCCGGTGAAGCATTTCAGATATTGAAGGATATCACCCACATTGTTCTCGACAAAACCGGAACCATTACTGAAGGAAAACCCAGTGTTACCGAGATTGATACTTTAGGAAATATGAGCCGAAACGAGGTTCTGCGTATTGCCGCATCCGCAGAAATGCCGTCGGAACATCCGTTGGCGCGCGCCATCGTTTCAGCTGCTGAGGATGAGAATCTGCCGTTGTCAGACTGCAAAGAATTCCAATCTGAAACCGGCGCCGGTGTTGAAGCCGTTGTCGATGGCAAAAATATTCTGGTGGGTACATTGCGCTACCTGAAGGCCAATAAAGTTGATACTTCACCTGCAGAAAAAATGCTCAGAATCCATGAGGAAAGAGCCCAGACCGCCGTTCTCATTTCAGTTGACGGCGAGGTTGCGGGCATTGTCGCTATATCCGATGCAATCAAACCGGATGCCGCAGAATCTGTTGCCGAGATGAAGGCCAGCGGTCTGGTGCCGCTGCTGGTAACCGGCGACAATCGGAGGACCGCTGAGGCGGTCGCCAGGCAGGTGGGCATCGAGGACGTGCGCGCGCAGGTGTTGCCCCACGACAAGGCAGAGATTGTTCGCGCACTTCAAGCCAAACGCGCGCGCGTTGCCATGGTCGGTGACGGCATCAACGACGCACCCGCCCTTATGCAGGCGGATGTGGGCATTGCGATTGGTGCCGGTACGGATATTGCCATTGAAAGTTCCGATGTAATCATCGTTGGCAACCGAGTCAGTGCGATTATGGAAGCACGCGAAATTGGCGCTGCCAGCTATCGCAAGACCGTACAAAACCTGTGGCTGGCTTTTTTCTTCAATGGTGTCGGCGTACCGCTCGCCACAACCGGATTGGTTCACCCTTCGTGGGCAATGGTGGCAATGGCGGCAAGTGTCAGTACTGTATTGGCGAATTCCTTCGGTGGAAAATTGCGGGGCGTTAAATCTTCGAATCCGGGGAAAACGGTGCCACTAACCATTGTAGCAAATAGTGAGTATGAGTTTAGTGTCCCATCCATCCACTGCTTGGCGTGTGTGGACAATATCAGCCTTTACCTTGAAACAGACCCCGGAGTTGAAAAAATTGAGGCGGATGTAGAGAAAAAAACTGTAAAGGTATTTTATCTGGAAGGCAGGATAAACAAGGAACGGTTACAGACTATGTTCAGAGAAATTGGTTACAAAGCGCATTCGATACCTAGTGATCGGTATATATGAGCTACTGGTATTTCTCATATGGGGTTCCCTTTCAGCACCAATGGAGCTGTTTTGGCTGTTTGCTTAAGGGCGAGTTTCTGGCTCACCACACTGAAATCGAGCTGAGCGTTTGATTCAACCTGTGTATTTTGAAGGTCGCCACCACAAAATCATTCAGCCGTGGATGGAAAGCCACTCAATCCAACGTCGAAACCATCCTGCGGGCACGCCGCCAGCGCATACAGCATTTTAGGGCCAA
>QIIJ01000578.1 GCA_003232595.1 Aurantimonadaceae bacterium
TTCGAAGATTTGCCAGATCAGGTTCTGCAACTATGACTATTTCATCAAGTGCAATCAGCGTGTGACGAACCCAGCTTGTCCACACATGGGGTATATCCAAGATCACCAGCGGAATATTGCTTTGTACCAACTCGATTACCTGCTCGAAATCACCCGCAGCAAAATCAAAGGTTTTTTCCAGACTTACTGGCGCTGTCAACAGATTGATATTGTTAGCTGCCTTGGAAATGAGCCGGTCCAGCATCACCACATCAAGGTTTTCCTTAGCATATACAGCATCAGCGATGCCGTTTGGCGGATCCTGATTAAAATTCAAACCGGCAGTACCAAACGGCAGGTCCATATCAACAATCAACACATCCTGACGCAGGGCCTGAGCCGCCATCCAGGCTGAATTATGGGAAACAGTTGAAGAGCCGGACCCTCCTTTTGCAGAGATAAAGCCAATTGTGCGCCCGATCGGGGGAGAATCATCAGCCACAAAAATTTCAGAAATCGCTGAAACCAGAATATCAGTGCTGGTGGGCAGAACGATATATTCCGCAACACCGGATTTAATTAAACTGCGATAAAGATGTACATCATTTATCTGGCCTAAAACGATCACATGGGTGCCCGGATCACAAAACTGGGCCATCTCTTCAAGGGCTGCGGGGATTTGTTCCGATGGCAGGCTGGTTTCCACCAATATCAGGTTGGGGGTGGGATTTGAGCGATAGGTTTCAACTGCACCCTCTATCGAGCCATTATGAGTGGTCAACGCGACCTTTGACATGCGCCGATCACTGAGAGCTGATTCAATTAATTGAGCAGTTTGTGAGTTTTCGCAAAAAGCCTGCACTGTTATTCGTGGAATAAGCCGGGTACCAACGTTGGGCGCTGGCTCCTGCCCCTCGTTGGTTTGAGTGTTCTGATTATTGTCGCTCATTACTAATATCCTTAATCACTACCTAGTCTTGAATAAATTCACAGTTTCCCGGGCAATTGTTGATACGCCCACTAATCAAGAATAAATCCAACAGATCCGTTTAACTGACCGGTTCCGCCCTGACCCACACCATATAGTCTTTGCATATTGCCTAAAAAGATTGCTTCTGCGTCACCAGAAAAGTTCAAATTGTCTGTAGGTAGGCGGGCAGGACCAACGCCAGGAGTTACCAAAACCGGAGTTACCAGGATCAAAAGTTCGGTTTGCGAGCGTATAAAATCACGGGACCGGAACAATGCTCCAAGAATGGGAATGTTGCCGATTCCGGGCAAAGAATTAAATTGCTGGCGGACTTTGTCTTCGATCAATCCGGCAATGGCCAGGGTTTCTCCTGAACGCATCTGCACTGAAGTGGAAGCCTGACGTTCTCTCGTGGCGGGAATAGTAATGCCACCGGCATTAAACCCGCCTTCAGTGGTTGGCTCTGAAACCGAGGTTTCGACTTGAAGAGCAATAACTCCATTGGAGCGAACAGTCGGGCTGAAATTCAGATTAACCCCAAACTCCCTAAATTCGAAAATAATCCGGCCATCATCAAACCCAACAGGAACAGGATATTCTCCGCCAGCCAGGAATGTGGCTTCGCCACCCGAAATTGCTGTAAGTGTTGGGGAAGCCAGAGTGCGCAGCGCTCCACGGCGCTCCAGAGCGCGCAATGTGGCATCAATGGCAAACCCGCCCGCACCAAATCCGGCAGTGAAGGTATTGGGTGCTGATACATTGGATGCTCCCCCGGTCGGCGGTGCTGAAACCAGTCCTGTGGTCAAATTTCCAACTGAAAGAGAGGCAGAAAGATTAATGCCAAGCTGACGCACGGTTTCACGCTGAACCTCGGCCACAGTAACTTTGAGCATTACCTGCTGAGCGCCGGATACAGTCATCACATTGGCGACGTTATCTTCTCCGCCAGCAAACTGCACAGCAATCGCCACCGCTCTATCTATATCATCAGATGATCTGGCCGTGCCTGAAAGAACGATACGCTCACCAAAGGAATCCACGCTAATTTGAGAGCCGGGCACAATATTGCGCAATGCACTAACCAGAGTGGAAACATCATTCACCACCGAAATTTCAATTGTTGCTATCTGACGGCCATAACCATCGAGAAAAAATACATTTGTTTCCCCGGCACCAACTCCCTGAATAATACTTGAACGCTTGTTGCGCATGATTGCTCCGGCAACACTGGGCTGGGAAACAATGACTTCGCTCACATCACTGGGCAATTGCACAATAAGAGACTTATTAAGGCCCAGTTGCACATTTTGTGAGCTTCCCATGGAAGAAATCAGCAAAAATCCGTTGTCTTGGGCCTGAGAAATACTGGCGCTTGTCACCCAAATTCCAAGGGCTGCGACAAGTGCAAATGCACCCATAATTAATCTGACACCAAGCGGCAATATTATTGATTTAGCTGAATTTATCATCATCATCATTTCTCACAAATCACGAAAGTGGAACTTCGGGGTCAAATTCTTCGGAAAACTGTTCATCAGGTCCCAGATCTTCAATTACCGTATTTTCATCAACACCCGGAGGGACAAGCTGCTGAGAGACAAATACGGGAACCTGTTCGTCAATGGGCGCTTCTTCATTCAGCTGCTCTTCGGTATTTACGGCAGAAACGTTTGTTTCAACACCAAACCTGATCAATCTTATGGGCTGATTGGACGCCTGCAGTAATCCATCATCAGCAGATGGGGCAAAATCTGCAACCGAGCGTAAAACCAGGGTCAGCTTACCATTTGCAGCTGCAGCTGCACCAATTATTGTTTCGGCCTGCCCCGGACTTAGCTCCAGGGTGGCAACAGTTTCTTTTTCAAAAATTTGAGACTGGGGATCTTCAGGATCGGGATTACCTGCAGTGGCACCAACTTCACCAAGCCTGATGCCAATTGCCAGAACTTTAATGTTGGCCAATATGGTTCGGGTTCCTGAACCAACGGCTGCCCGACCAGTGCGAACCAACACGATCGTTTGGTACTATATAACCACCTGCACCTGATTCCGCCGTTACCGAAACTGAAACGGCGCGCATTCCGGGCTGAATTACCGCTGAAAGATAACCCTGATCAGAGCGAACCAGCTTGGTTTCGCGAATTGGTTCCCCTGCAAAAATTTCAAACCGGGCAACCGTACCCTCCATCTGCTCGATTGCGTCCGGAATAATTTCAGATGTAATATATTCCGGGCGCACTGCCCCTTCAGGCCAGTCCTGCCAGGAAACAAGCGATGAAGTGAGCCGCTGGCCAACACCAATAGTAACAGATGCAATCAAAACCTGAAGCTTTGCCTCTTCAACAACTTGAGTGGTCTGAACCACCTGAGTCACAGGATCACCACCCCGAGTTGCCAGAAAAGCGGCCAAGCCACCAGTGACAATTGCAACAGATAAAAGCAGAATACGCGCCGGTTTCATTCCCAAACTCCGATTGCTCTGAACGAACGGTTCAGATTCCATCAGGAAAGTTTTTAAAGGAGAAGGGTCAAGTTTTGGTTAACCGAATGTCTTCAAAGCTGGTTAATAAAATATAAAA
>QIIJ01000453.1 GCA_003232595.1 Aurantimonadaceae bacterium
CCACAGGTTCTGCTTGAGATTGAAGGCGACGATATCTACGCCGTCGGCATGTTTGGCCTGATTTACGGTCGCTACGACAATTTGCAGGGTTAGGAGAATATCATGTCAACTCCCTATTACATTCCGGAAACCAATATTCCACTGCCACCAAAAAACGCCGATGTAATTTCGACCGCCTGCGACTATTGTGTCGTTGCCTGTGGTTATAAAGTCTACCGCTGGCCGATCAAGGGCGGTGCAGTTGGCGGCCCGGAGGCTGAGCACAACGCATTTGGCGTTGATTTTCCGGTTGAAGTGCTTGGCCCCTGGGTTGCCCCCAATCAGTATAATGTGGTGCTGCATAATGGCGAACCTCACCACATTATTATCATTCCCGACAAGGATGCCCAATATGTAAATCCCAAGGGCAATTCGTCAATACGCGGCGGTGCTATCGCCCAGAAGGTTTATAATCCGCAAACGCCTACCCGCGACAGGCTTAAGTCCCCGATGATCCGTATGTTTGGCGTGTTGATGCCGGTGCCGTGGGATTTTGCCCTCGATATTGCCGCAGAAGTCGGCAAATATGTCATCGAAAAACACGGGGCGAATGCCTATAGCGTCAAGACGTTTTCCTATGGCTTTATGGAAAACACCTACGCCATTACAAAATATGCATTACGCCATATTGGAACCGCAAACTTCACCTTCCATGACACGCCGTCGGATGTGACATCAACGCCCGGGTTTCGCGATGCCGGGTTTGACAATTTTGCGCCATCCTATGAGGACTGGCGCAGTGCAGAAACTTTGATGATTTGCGGCACGGACCCTTATGAGTCCAAGACCATTCTGTTTACCGACTGGATTATGCCGGCCATTCAAAATGGCCAGAAAACCATCTTCCTCAGCCCGCGCAACACCGGCGGTATCGCCTATGCGGTAAAAAACGGTGGCATGTGGATAGACCTTTTGCCGGGTACCGATCTGCCCGTTGTAACAGCAATTGCGCGGGTGATCGTCGAAAACGGCTGGGAGGACAGCGACTGGATCAGGAACTGGGTGAACAATAAGTTCGAAAGCTCATCGGGTTTTGGCCAGGGTACCCGCAACACGCCGTGGCAATGGCGCACCACATGGGGAAAATTCCAGACCAAAGGCTTTGAAGACTGGAAAAAGTGGCTATTGGAGCAGGACTATTCGAGGCCTGAAAAAGCGGCTGAAATTGCCGGAATTGACGTTCAGAAAATATATACCGCGGCAGAATGGCTGGCCAAACCAAAAGCTGATGGCACAAGGCCCAAATCCTCGTTCATGATCGAAAAGGGATTTTACTGGTCAAACAATACCGGCAATACCAATGCCATATCCTCCCTTGGCATAATTTGCGGCGCTGGCGGGCGACCGGGCCAGGTTGTTGCCCGTGCCGGGGGCCACCAGCGCGGCGGCTTGCGTGGCGGTAAATATCCGCGCAACAAATCGCCTGAAAAACTGCCCGGCAGACGAAGAAGGGCGCTGGATACAGACCGATATTTAATGTCCGGTCATACCCGAATGGCGCACGTTGTCGGAACCACATGGATTCAGGCAATGTGCGGCAGCCAGAGTTTGGCAGCCAAGTTTGAAGAACTGACGGTTAGAAATCCGCACCAGATACGCTCCTATGACAAAAAAGAAATCATCGAAACCCTGAAAAAACGTGCTGACTCAGGTGGCATGGTCGTCATGGATCAGGATATCTACCTGATCGACCCGATTGGTGCGCGGTTTTCTGATATTATATTCCCGGCGGCTGGCTGGGGCGAAGATAATTTCACCCGTGCCAATGGCGAACGCCGTATTAGGCTCTATCCAAAATTCTATGATGCACCGGGCGAAGCCAAACCAGACTGGTGGATTATTGCCCAGCTGTCGAAAAAAATGGGCTTTGAAGGGTTTGACTGGGACAATTCCAATGATGTTCTGGAAGAAGGTGCCCGCTTTTCACGCGGCAGCCGCAAGGACTTCTTTATGGTCAAAGTGGCAGCCCAGAAAGAAGGCAAAACCCTGCATCAGAAACTGGGTGAATTTGGCACTGACGGCATTCAGGGGCCGGTGATGATGATGGATGATGGCTCACTCGTTGGCACCAAACGCCTGCACGATACCACCCGCAAACTGCCGGAAACCGGCCCGGCTGCAGGTAATGTGTTTAACAAAAAACTGACCCATTTCAACACCCAGACCGGCAAGTGTAATCTGCAAAAATCGCCGTGGTCGCTGTTTTCAGACTACTGGGAATGGATGAAACCGAAGGGTGATGAGCTGTGGGCAACATCAGGCCGGATCAACGAGCGCTGGCAGTCGGGTTACGATGACCGTCGCAGGCCCTACATTGTGCAAAGGTGGCCCGAAAACTGGGTTGAGATACATCCCGATGATGCAGCGAAACGCGGCATTGAAAACGGCGATTATGTGATGTTGTACTCCGATCGTATTCCGGTTCAGACCGATACCATCATTGGCATTGAAGGGGATGACTTCACCTTCACCAAACTGATGGAAAATGGCCATATAAAACTGGAAAAAGCGGCCATTACGGCTGTTGCGATTGTTACGCCTGCACTCAAAAAGGGCGTTATGTATATGGACTTTTTGCACACGGCCCAACCGGCAAACGCACTTTCTGGCCGGGTGGTTGACTGGATCAGTGGCAACTACAACTTCAAGATGGGTATCAGCAAAGTGAAGAAGATTGGCGTGTCTCCCTACAAGACAAATTTCCGCCGACGCGATATTGCGTAGATTTCATCTGGATTGATAAGACTATGACGCAGGCTAACGCAATAACGCAAAAGAATACCCTTGCCGGGTCAGTTCCCCTTGATGCGGTCATGCGCAAGGTTTTGCACAGTGAAGACGGACTTGAATGCAGTCTGGCTGTCAGGGTTCTTGCGCAGATTGGCGATGGTAATGCCCGTGATCTGCTGATCAGGTGTTTGCACCACGATGATCCGGATGTGAGGGGTGATGCAGGTTCAGCACTGG
>QIIJ01000590.1 GCA_003232595.1 Aurantimonadaceae bacterium
GAAATGATGGCTTTGGGTTTGGCATCATCAATGCGGGTGGCAAGTTCGGCTGCCGCAAAGCCGCCAAATACCACCGAATGAATAGCGCCGATACGGGCGCAGGCGAGCATGGCAAAGGCTGCCTCCGGCACCATCGGCATATAGATGATGACCCGGTCGCCTTTTATTATGCCGCGATCCTGAAGCACAGCAGCAAGTGCCACGACTTCTTCCTTGACTTCAGCATAGGTGAAACTTTTCTGGCTGCCGGTGATCGGGCTGTCATATATCAGCGCCGGTTGATCAGCCCGCCCGCCCTCCACGTGGCGGTCGATGGCATTATGACAGGTGTTGCAGATGCCACCATCGAACCAGGTGCCATAGACCGCACCATCCGGGTTGAATATGCGCTCGGGCGGCGTGTACCAGTCAATTTCTCTGGCCGCCTTTGCCCAGAATCCCTCCGGATCCCTCTGCCAGCCTGCATAGATTTCAGGATATTTTGAAGCCACGGCCCTGCCTCCTCACAAAACGGTTTTGGGCGAAACTAAACGGCCAGGAGCGGTTAGTCTATCCAACAAAAGGCGATAGTGACGTGATTGGTGATCTACAGGTTCAACAGGGCCATGATATCAGGGAAACGAAATTGCCTACGCCAAAGATATGAGCTAATTTTGCACAATGTTAATCAGGAAATTTCATGATCGGGATGCCCTGGCAATCGGCAATGTGGCCGTTGCTGCATTTACGCAATTTGAGGGAAAATACAATAATTGGCCATCCATGAAAATGGGCTTGCAGAACATGAGCGAACTTTCACACAATGGCGATGTAATTGTCGCGGAACATCAGGGGGAGGTAGTGGGCGCTGTCGCCTATATTCCTGCCAACGCAGAGAAAGAGAGCTATTTCAAGGAATCCTGGCCAGTTATAAGAATGTTGGTCGTTGACCCTTGCGCACATGGAATGGGGGTTGGGCGGCAGTTGACACAGGCGTGTATTTTTAAATGCTTTTCGCGATAAAAGCAGCGTTATTGCTTTGCACACAAGCCCCATAATGGTTGTTGCACTGGCCATGTATCAACGAATGGGTTTTGTAAAACAGCATAAAGCACCAGCAATTCACGGAGTGCCCTACAATGTCTATTTGAAACAGTTAATTGGGACAGTATATAATTAACTGCCGAATTCGAGTTGAGAAAATTATATACTGTCCCTAATTAATGCCAGGCTCTAACTCAACGCCTGGGATACAATCCGAGCGACAATCGCCTGATCATTCTTGTTGGTTACAGGCTGGCTGGCTGAGAGTTGCCGGATGCCGATTTCGCTCATACCAAATGATTTCAATTGCTGTCGTACCCTGCCATTGGAAGCAATAGATTTGGCCCCACCTGCCGCAACCGAATTCGATTTGCCGTCCATTTCGAACGCTTTCCACTTCATTGACACTCTCCAATTAAAGTTTTTTATTTTGCCGTCCGTTTTCTGGCAATAAACACCATACAGTAAACAGGCACCCCAAATTCCTGCCGTAATATATCTTTTCTTTCAAATTCCGGTTGGGCGTATCCCGCCAGATTCAGCATATCCATAACATATTCCAGTGAATGTGAATAGCGCCCGTTGACTGCCAGTTTGAATCCCGCCTTATCGGCAGTCCCTGAATCCAGCAACTCAACTGAAAATGCTATGTGCCCGTCGTCAGTCAGGCACCGACGCAAATTGTCAAGAATTTCACCCAGCGCGCCAAAATAGGAGAGCACATCGGTCAATACAATCAGGTCGTATTTTTGCGGTGTATGGCAACAGAACTCAACCATATCCCGACAGTGCAATTGGTCATAGCACCCCCGATCTTCAGCCTGTTTGAGCATTTTTGGCGAAACATCCACGCCTTCAAGCCAACTCGCATGGGGTCGCAGAAGATCTCCGTTCATGCCGGTTCCGCAGCCTGCATCAAGAATTGAAGTATCACCCCTGCCTTCCAGATTAAGGTGTTCAATTATTTCCACTATATGGCGCGGGCTGGCATTACCAATTGAATTCAAATGGCTGTCATAATTGTCCGCAGACTTATCAAACAATTCACGCAAATGATCGATCGGCGCACGCTCAGGCACAACTCCGTCACCAACGGCGGATAAAAAAAACGAATGATGGATATCGTTGGGATATCTCTCTTTTGCACGCAAAAGGTACAATGCCGCAAGATCCGGGCGGCCAAAATTGTCGAGCATCGTGGCGGCAAGATAATAGATCCAGGGATCGGGTCTGCTTGCCGAAATACCATTATCTAGTGTGGTACAAACGGAATTAAAGTCACCTTCTTTAACCTGTATTTGCGAAAGTATTATTGTTGCCAACGGGTGATCCGGAGATATGTCCAGAACGCTTCGAAGATGCTGTTTCGCTTCAACTGTAAGTCCAAGCTTGTTGCAAATGTCACCCAGCGCCACACCAATTTCCAGGTATTCGCTGAATTTTGGCATTGAATTGACCAGCAATGTGCGGGCAGCATTCAGCTCACCCTGCTCGACATATATTTTCGCCGCAAGCAGGATGATCTCTTCATTATCCTGACCATTGTCGATGGCCCTGTTGCAAACCTTGAGCGCCGCATCCGGCATCCCGGTTTTTTGCAAAACGAATGCCTGGGTCAGGATTTCTGCGTATTCGGTATCCGGTTTTTTGGAGGCAACCATGCTATTGTGTAACCACAAAAACCCGGCCTGTCAGCATTTTCCCGTTACGCAGATAA
>QIIJ01000511.1 GCA_003232595.1 Aurantimonadaceae bacterium
TCCGTGTCCAAACCAAGCTTTGGCCGAAAAAATCCATGCGAAAACACCTGCCGCACCAATGGCCAATAGGCGTAACTGTCTGCAATGGAAATCAACTGGTTCTGAATCGCCCGCAAGCGTGGATCGACAGGCTGCAATAATGGCCCTGCAAACTGCTCATCAATATAGCGGGTTATGGCTCCGGTTTCATAGAGCGAGAACCCATCATGCACCAGAGTTGGCACCCGGTTGAACGGGTGCAGTTTCAAATAGGATTCGGAAGGTTTTTCCTCAAACGGATTAACTTCCACCAACTCAAATGAAACGCCCTTTTCGCAAAGTGCAAGTCGGGCAATCCATGAATAGACACTGTGCTGATAGGCAAACAGTTGAAGGGTCAATTCACCCCCTATCCGCCAATTCGCTTACCATCGCCTGTGTCAAACAAATGCAACCCGTCGGCCATCACTTTGACCGGCAATTCTTCGCCGACATTGGGCCGTGCATCACCGGGCAGTTTGACCACAATTGAGTTTTCAAAGTCTTCGCCGGAGGCACCATTGTCGGCAAAACCGTGGGCAAGGGTTTCTGATCCAAGCGTTTCAATCGCTGCAACTTTCAATACAAGTTCCGCATCATTGCGCGAACAGGGCTGAAATTTTTCGGCGCGAATGCCGATGCGCACCGGTTTGCCCTTGTGGTCGCCGACGGGATAATTTCCCACTGCAACTTTCGCACTATTGTCCAACTCAATTACCGCCCCGTCACCGGAAATGGTGCCGGAAAAGAAGTTCATCGGCGGCGAGCCGATAAAACCGGCAACAAATTCCGATGCCGGGTTTTCATAGATATTAAGCGGCGTGTCGATCTGTTCCGCATAACCATCGTTGAGCACAATCAACCGGTCAGCGAGCGTCATTGCCTCGACCTGGTCATGGGTGACATAAAGCGAAGTCACATCAAGCCGACGTTGCAGGGCGCGGATTTCAAGCCGCATGGTCACCCGCAGTTTAGCATCAAGATTGGACAACGGCTCATCGAACAGAAACACCGCCGGTTCGCGCACAATGGCACGGCCCATTGCCACCCGCTGGCGCTGACCACCGGAAAGTTCGCGCGGCCGACGTTGCAGATATTCGCCGATCTGCAACATATCGGCGGCCTTGTCGACCCGTGCCTGAATTTCATCCTTGGGCAGGTTCATCAGCTTCAACCCATAGGCCATATTCTGATAAACACTCATATGGGGATAGAGCGCGTAATTCTGGAACACCATGGCGATGTCGCGGTCCTTGGGTTCAACCTTATTGACCACCCGTCCACCAATGGAAATTTCACCTTCGGTGATTTGCTCCAGCCCTGCCACCATTCGCAGCAACGTGGACTTACCACAGCCGGAAGCACCGACAATAACAATAAATTCGCCATCCTCGATATCCACATTGATGCCGTGCAGCACTTCAATAGAGCCGTAGGATTTTTTCGCATTGCGGATGCTGACTTCAGCCATTCGTATTTCCCCAGTTTTCCTACTTGTCCGTTTCCGTCAAACCCTTGACGAACATTTTCTGCATGCCGACCACCACAATAATCGGCGGCACCATCGCAATCAGTGTGGTCATCATGATTTTGTTCCATTGCAGCAATTGCTCGCCCGCTTCAAGCATCTGCTTGATGCCCATTACCACCGTCGTCATGGATTGGTCGGTGGTGATCAAAAGCGGCCACAAATACTGGTTCCAGCCGAAGATGAACAGGATCACAAACAGGGCGGCAATATTGGTGCGCGACATTGGCAAAAGAATATCAAAGAAAAATCGCATCGGCCCGGCACCATCGATGCGCGCCGCTTCCAGCATTTCATCCGGAATGGTCAAAAACACCTGTCGAAACATGAAGGTCGCAGTAGCACTGGCAATCAGCGGCAGGGTCAGGCCGGTAAATGTATTGAGCATGCCCAGATCAGCCACAACCTTGAATGTCGGCAATATCCGCACTTCGACAGGCAGCATCAGGGTGATGAATATCATCCAGAAAAATCCCATGCGGAAGGGAAAGCGGAAATAGACAATGGCAAAGGCAGAAAGCAGCGAGATCGCAATTTTGCCAAGCGCGATGACCATCGCCATAATGAAGGAATTCAACAACATCAGCCCCACCGGACGGTTTCCACCGGAAACATCATTGCCGACAAAAAGGGCTTCATAGAGGTTTTCGAAAAAATGCCCGCCCGGCCACAGCGGCAATGGCGACTGGGTCATTCGCAGCGCATCATGGGAAGCTGCAACAAAAGTAATCCACACCGGGAAAGCAATGATGATGATACCAAGAATAATAATGGAATGAGAGATGAAAGTTACGATTGGGCGATTTTCGATCATCAGTAATCCACCTTCTTTTCGATGTAGCGGAACTGGATAACGGTGATGACAATGACAATGAACATGAGGATCACCGACTGTGCGGCAGAACCGCCAAGGTCGAGACCGATGAAGCCGTCACTATAGACCTTGTAAACCAGAATGGTTGTGGCGCTTGCAGGCCCCCCTTCGGTGACCGCATGGATGATGCCGAAGGTTTCAAAGAAGGCGTAAACGATATTGACCACCAACAGAAAGAATGTTGTCGGTGTAATCAGCGGAAAAATGATTGTCCAGAACCGCCGTGCCGGACCGGCACCATCAATCGCAGCCGCTTCCAGCAGCGATTTCGGGATCGACTGCATGGCCGCCAGAAAAAACAGGAAATTATAGCTGA
>QIIJ01000061.1 GCA_003232595.1 Aurantimonadaceae bacterium
AATCCCGTCATCGTCAGGACAGATAGCGTGCAAAGTGTTATCGGATATTCGTCAGCAGAGAATCAATGGAGTATCGCGAATGCGGCCGGAACTGGTAATTTTTGATTGTGACGGGGTGCTTGTTGATACAGAAACCGTTGCCAATGACAAAATTGCTGAATTTTTTTCGTCATTGGGCCCGCAAATGACCGGTGTGGAATGTCGCCAGATATTTCAAGGTAAAACACTGGAAGATGTGTGCATATATTTTGCTCACATGAATGATATCCCACACGATCCTGATTTGCCGCCAAAATTGCGACTGGTCATCGAAGACGCGATGACCAGTGGTATTGGGGCGATTTCGGGGGCGCGAGAACTCGTGGCAACCATCACCAAAGCAGCCATACCTGTCTGTGTGGCCTCTTCCGGTTCAGTACCAAAAATGCACAAGACACTTGGCCAAACCGGATTGCTCGATCCGCTTTGCAACGTGCTCTTTAGTGCCCAGGATTTTGGTCGTGGCAAACCTCATCCGGACGTTTTTCTTGCTGCCGCAAAAGCCATGGGTTTTGACTGCCGGGATGCGGTGGTAATCGAGGATTCTATCAGCGGAGTTTTGGCCGGTGTGGCATCAGGAGCCCGCGTGCTTGGCTATTGCGGCGATCCATTTACCGACAAACAGGCACTTCAAGAGGCAGGTGCCGAGGTTTTCGACCATATGAATGATGTGCCAGAACTGATCGGACTTTGAGTCCTGACCCCAGGCCAATGAGTGGTTGGAATTTGCCTGCAATTGTGACACCTTGCGGCATAATTTACTGAACCTGGAGACCGCTTTTGAAAATATCATCAAAACAACTTGTCGATCGTGCCATGGAAGAGATCACAACCCTTTCTGTGGACGAAGCGCTGGCGGCCCAGAAAGAGGGCAAGGCGGTTCTGATTGACATCCGAGATATCCGCGAATTGCAGCGCGTTGGAAAGGCTGAAGGGGCCATTCATGCACCGCGCGGGATGCTTGAATTCTGGGTCGATCCGGAAAGCCCCTATCACCGCGATGAATTCGCCCAAAAAGACAAGACCTACATTTTCTATTGCGCATCCGCCTGGCGCTCGGCCCTTGCCACCAAAGCGATGCAGGACATGGGACTTTCTCCGGTTGCTCATATAGGCGGCGGGTTTACAGCCTGGAAGGAACAAAATGCACCCATAGAGCCGATGAAAGAGCGCAAGCCAGAATAACAATCCCGCCTGGAAAGAATTTAAATTGAGCGTCCTTACAACTAAAATATCAACCGTCGGTCCGGTGGCAGAAGCAAACAGCAAAGCCTGGCGGCAGCTTATTGCCGAGCTTGATGACAAAACGATAATTGCTGCCCTCGGTGGTCCGGAAAAATCACGTCAGCGCCACCTTGACCGCGGCAAACTGCTGCCACGCGAGCGGGTAATGGGTCTGATTGATCCAGGCTCCCCATTTCTGGAACTTTCACCTCTTGCCGCCAATGGCATGTATGACGGTACGATAAACGGGGCGGGGATAATCACCGGCATTGGCCGCATCGAAGGTCGTGAATGCATAATCATTTGCAATGATGCAACAATCAAGGGCGGAACCTATTTCCCTATTTCGGTCAAAAAGCAGCTGCGTGCCCAGGAAATTGCCGAACAGAACAATCTGCCTTGTGTCTATCTGGTCGACAGTGGCGGCGCTAACCTGCCGCACCAGACCGAGGTTTTTCCCGACCGGGAACATTTTGGCCGCATATTTTATAATATGGCCAATATGTCAGCAAAGGGGATACCACAGATCGCCATAGTCATGGGTTCCTGCACAGCAGGTGGTGCCTATGTGCCCGCGATGTCGGATGAGACCATCATCGTGCGCAATCAGGGCACCATATTTCTGGCAGGCCCGCCACTGGTAAAGGCGGCCACTGGCGAGGTGGTGAGTGCAGAAGACCTGGGCGGTGCTGAGGTGCACACGAAAATTTCCGGTGTCGCCGATCATCTGGCCGAAAATGACATCCACGCCCTGCAGATTGCACGATCCATTGTTGCAAATCTCAACCGCAAAAAACCAGAGCAGTTGGAGATCACCGACCCGGTTGAGCCGTTGATTGACCCGGCCACTCTGGAAGAAATTGTGCCGGTTGATCTTAAAAAACAATATGATATCCGCGAGGTTATCGCCCGGCTGGTTGATGGTTCCGGCTTTGATGAATTCAAGACCAATTACGGCACCACCCTGATTACCGGTTTTGCCCGCCTGAGCGGTATGCCAGTTGGTATTATTGCCAATAATGGGATTTTGTATTCTGAAAGTGCGCTTAAGGGTGCACATTTTGTCGAACTGTGTTGCCAGCGTAAAATCCCGCTGTTATTTTTGCAGAATATCACCGGTTTTATGGTGGGTCGCGAGTTTGAAAATGGCGGCATTGCCAAAGATGGCGCAAAACTTGTAACCGCTGTTGCCACCGCCAAAGTGCCTAAAATCACGCTGATTGTTGGCGGCTCCTATGGGGCTGGAAATTACGGCATGTGTGGCCGCGCCTATTCGCCAAGGTTTTTGTTTATGTGGCCCAACACACGCATTTCCGTAATGGGCGGCGAACAGGCCGCATCGGTGCTTGCCACCGTCAAGCGCGATGCAATTGAGCGCGAGGGTGATGAATGGTCGGAAATCGAGGAGGCGGAATTCAAATTACCGATCGTTGAAAAATACGAGGAGGAAGGCAATCCCTACTATGCCACTCCGCCCCCGCGATACCCGCAGGGTTCTCTCACTCGCCCTGTCCGCCGCCCTCAATGCAGAAATTGAGGAAACCCGGTTCGGACTGTTTCGGATGTGATCTGTACTTTAGAGCGGTTCATCTTTTGATGGAATCGCTCCAGTTTGCTTTCGCTCACGGCTGTTTGGGGCTTTGCCCCAGCCTTCCCCATCGACAGGCTCAGGAGGAGCGGTGCAACAGCACCGGGCTGCTCTTCGCAGCCTGACTGCTTCCATGTAAACATGACCTAAGCCGTGTTACTGCGTTCCGGTCTTTAACTGCACCCGCTGGTTGAGCCGCAGGTGTCGCATTTCAGGCATGTTCCATTCCGCACCATTGTGAAGTTGGAGCATTCACCGCATGCG
>QIIJ01000180.1 GCA_003232595.1 Aurantimonadaceae bacterium
CGTCATGGACCCCGCATTGACAGCGGGTAAAACATCTAACCGTTAGACCGGGGAACCGGGTCTGGCGGACTGCGAATACAGGTTTCATTTGATAATGCGGGCGGAAAAATTCCAATCGCAATGACCAGGGAGGAACTTAAATGTTCAAAAAACTAATATTGGGTGCGGCTGCCATCGCGATGGTCAGTGGCGCACAGGTTACCTTATCCGTGGCGCAGGAAACGCTCTATGTTCCCTCGCTAAGTTATCGAACCGGTCCTTTTGCCGGTGGTGGCATACCGATTGCCAATGGCTTTAATGATTACTTTACCATGCTGAACGAGCGTGACGGTGGCATTGGCGGCCTCAAGGTCGTGGTTGAAGAATGCGAAACCGGCTACAATGCTCAAAAGGGTGTGGAATGTTATGAAGCCACCAAGGGCAAAGGAGCATTGGTTTATAACCCCTATTCCACCGGCATAACGCTGCAGTTGATCCCCAAAGCACCTGTCGATAAAATTCCGGTTCTGTCCATGGGCTATGGTCTGTCAGCTACCGCTGTCGGCGAAAAATTCCCCTGGACTTTCAATTATCCGGCAACCTACTGGAGCCAGATGTCTTCGATTTTGAACTATATCGATAGTCAGGATGGTGGTATCAAGGGTAAAAAAATCGGCTATATCTACCTGGTTTCAGGCTATGGCAAGGAGCCAATCCCATTGCTTGGACAATTGTCAAAATCAATGGGATTTGAAGTTGTCGAATTCCCCATTGCAGGCAAGGATATGCAAAACCAGTCGTCGCAATGGCTGAATGTTCGAAAAGAAAAACCTGACTGGATGATTATGTGGGGTTGGGGTGCGATGAACGCGACCGCTGTCAAAGAGGCCGCTAAAATCCGCTTTCCAATGGATAAATTCATTGGCAACTGGTGGTCTGGTGCAAACGCTGATCTCGATTCCGTGGGCGAGGCCGGCAAGGGCTACCGCTCTGCCAATGTGGCTGCAGCCGGTACGGATTTCCCGGCGCTTCAAGATGTGATCAAGCTTGTAGTAGAACCCGGCAAGAGCCAGATTGATGATCCGGAAAAGGTGGGCGACGTGCTTTATAATCGTGGCCTGTTCAATGCGGTACTTGTTGCGGAAGCCATTCGCGCAGCCCAGAAAATTTCCGGTAAAGCCAATATTACCGGTTCTGATATGCGCGATGGTCTGGAGGCGCTTGATCTATCGACTGCCCGTCTCAAGGAGATCGGCCTCGAAGGTTTCACCGCACCAATCAAGGGCTCATGTGCTGACCATGCAGGTGGCGGATCAATCTTCCTGCAACAATGGGATGGTGCAGACTGGAAAAAAACCACCGATCTGATCGCACCGGATATGGCAGTGGTTCGTCCATTGCTGGAGGCGGCTGCTACAAAATATATTGCGGACAAGCCAGAATGGCAGACCAAAGCCTGTAATTAGGTCACGCCTGAACAAGGCCGTTTAAAGAATAAGCCAGCCCTGAATTTCGGGGCTGGTATTTAACATCATTACCACGGGTTATTCCATGAGTGTTGCCGAACAGATTGAAGCAGAAACCGCTGAAACAATCCTTGAAGTGAACAATATCGAGGTGATTTACAACCACGTTATTCTGGTTCTCAAGGGTGTTTCGCTGAGCGTTCCCAAAGGCGGTATTGTTGCACTTCTTGGGGCTAATGGTGCTGGAAAAACCACCACATTGAAAGCGATTTCCAATCTTTTGCAGGCCGAACGCGGTGAGGTGACAAAGGGCAACATAAAAATCAACGGTGAGGAAATTCAATCCCTGTCGCCGAATGAACTTGTGCGCCGCGGCTGCATTCAGGTGATGGAGGGGCGCCATTGTTTTGGCCATCTTACCATCGAGGAAAACCTGATGACAGGGGCCTTTACCCGCAAGGATGGCAGTGCTGCGATCAAACGCCATCTGGAACTGGTCTATGAATATTTTCCACGGCTGCGCGAGCGTCGCACCGCCCTTGCCGGCTACACGTCCGGTGGCGAACAGCAAATGTGCGCCCTTGGCCGGGCCTTGATGTCGAAGCCGAAAATGATCCTGCTGGATGAACCCTCCATGGGTCTTGCACCACAACTGGTGCAGGAGATATTCGAGATTGTCAAAGATCTCAATGTCAAGGAAAGTGTGTCTTTTCTGCTGGCCGAGCAAAACACAAATATTGCGCTAAAATATGCAAATTACGGTTATATACTTGAATCCGGCCGGGTGGTTATGGACGGCATTGCCTCGGAACTGCGCGAAAATGAGGATATCAAGGAGTTTTATCTCGGTGCCGGTGGTGGCAAGGATGGTAAAGAGCGCAAATCCTTCCGTGATGTGAAACACTACAAACGCCGGAAACGCTGGTTGGCGTGAGGTGGCCTGTTGCATCAGTTTCGATATTCCCGTTCCCGTTTTCAGACCATGCTGTTTGCCTCGCTGGCGCTGACCGCGGCAATTACTTTTACAGCCTATGTTGTTCTGGGTTCGCTTGAAATACGGCAATACAGGCTGATTACCTATGCGACTGGATTTATTTTTTTCGGATTCCTGTCTGCAGGTATGCTTTATCGGTTCTTCCGCAATTCCGTTGTGCTTTCCATCCACCACGGCGGCATTGTCGATCTGCGTATTTCGCGGGATGTGATTGCCTGGGATGATATTCGCAGCCTGGATTTGCAACTGATCGAGCAGGAACTGAGATTGCATCTGACGGTCTGGCCCCATGC
>QIIJ01000326.1 GCA_003232595.1 Aurantimonadaceae bacterium
AAGCACATAACCGAATGCTCTCAGTACACTGATATTGATAATTGCTCGATGACAGGCTGCGATCAGAAAGTTTATTGCGACCGCCGTGCCTGGTGTGTTGGTCACGGCTATGGCCCGTATGGCAAGCAAGGTACGTTTTATTGCGACATCAAGCATCGCGGTAATTATGATTTCGATTACGAGGTCGTTCTCAATGATGCCTGCAATGGAAAATTCTAGCTCCCTAACCGGAATGGTTTGTTTCTGTCAGGGCGGTGGCTTGATAAGCTGACCATCAGAATTGATCCTGAAAGGAGACTTCCATGCTCATGAGATTGGCCATCAGTGCTTTATTTTTCGTCACCGGCTTTCTGGCTTTGACGAACAGTGCGCAGGCGCAGTTTGAACGCCACGGCTATTTGTTCAGCTATTTGCAGGAATGGGCGGGATGGGAGGCAGTAAAACGCCCGGATGGCACAATTGATGTCACCCGTCTGGACCGACCCGGCGTCAGAATTATCCTGTTCCCCGCAGACATGCGAGAAATGGCGACGCAGGAAGAAGCCCTTTCTGCGATTGAAGCGCTTAAAAATGAGGTGGCTGACAAGTATGAGGCATGCGCGCCTATCAGAGCTCAAGCGTTCACGCCCAATGGAATGGGCATGGATGTGTCGGATCGCCCGTCCTCTCCGAAATGCCGTCTTTGGGTTGCTGGCACACCTGAAGGTCATTTGTTTGCAAACCTGCGACTGGATGATGGACTGTTTGAACAGCAAAGTCAGCCGACACAACAGGCCGCACTTGTCTTCATAATTCTGACGGGCGCCCGTATTCAGGGCGAGGAATTCCTGAAAACAGAAGGCGAGGCGTATGACCTTGCCGAAATTGTTTTTCGCATTCCGCCTCAAAACATTCCTGAACGCATGATTATCGCTGAACATTCAGTGGAAAGGACGAACGTGGTGATCGCGATGCTGCCTGGCACGAATGATGGCCGTTCAATGATCACCGCGCGCCGCGCCATACCGCTGTTTCCGGACGAGACCGGGAATGCCTGCTCCGATTGGGATCCGGGCTTTTACACAATCGATACGCTTGGAATGACGACGTTGAAAAGCCATTGGTATGCGCATGCGAGCATGTACAAAAGGGTTCCTATTCCCTGCCTGGCATTCGTTTGGCGGCAAGACAGCACAGGGGCCCTGGAAGCGAATGCCGGTGAAGGTTGGCAATCACTGGCATCTGCTCTTGGTCATCAGGATGTGGCGGGCGAGGTGGAAAAATTTGAGAAAGGCGAACGGTTGAGCATCCAGTTTGGTGATGCAAGACGCATTGCGAAAGTCGTTTCCGGCAACGCTGGTGCTGAAGCTCTTGGCATCGGAGATATCCTGCTCACATCTGACGGACGGTTCTGGGTTGGAGGGCGCCTGGCCTATCAAAACGCAGTCCTGCAAGGTGGCGTGACGGGACGTTACTATGTCGACGGCTACATAACCGTATTGGAACCAGATAACGGCCCTATACTGGTCGGGTTTGGTGGCAAGACCGAAGCGAAAGGCAAGATCACTGCGCTGTATCTGGGCGGGAAGGCTTACGGCGTCAATTGATTGGCGGTCAGTCGATAGCCAAGGTTCTCACTGAGAATACCGGGGCTGCCATCTATGGCCGATAATTCTCTGCGAAGCTTGCTCACGGCTGTATTGATTACTGTGTCTTGCGGCGGAAGATTAGGATAATCGGTCCAGACTTCATGCCAAAGAGCTTTGCGGCTAACCCATTCGCCCTGCCTCGTGGCAATAGCATTCAACAAGAGGTAGCTTTGCGGGCGCAGTTCCAAAGGGGTGCCATTGATCAAAGCTGTTTGACCAAGTTGGCGCAATTCAAGTGTGTCGAAAAACAGCACGCTCTGAGGTGCGCGGTTTGACTGCAACCGGCGCGCAACCGCCTTAAGACGGGCGCGCAGTTCTTCCGGTTCAAACGGTTTGTTGATGTAATCATCAGCGCCTTTTTCGAGGCCCAGAATATGATCGCTGACTGAGTTCAAACGGCTTGCGACCAGAATTCCGGGGCGCTGGGTTTCGAGCTCATTCAGCCAGTCGATATAAATCAGCCCATCCTCTCCATCCGCAAGCATCCGATCAAGAATAACAATATCAACTGTTGTTTGGGCGCTGATGAGCTTGGCTTCTTGCACAGTCTCAGCCATCAGGATTGTCCAACCCAGGGCTGAGGCCTCAGCCGACATGATGGTTTTCATTTTCGCGTCATTCTCAACGATCAGTACGGTACTGGCAGGGCTGGACATAGGGCTTCCAATAATTGGCTTGACCGCTTTTAGCATTACCGCCACGCTTTGGCATCTGGCAATTACGATGCCTGGGAGAGAAAATTGAGACGCATGATCCTTGCTGTAGCATCCTTGTCATTAGGCCTGGTGGGGTGCGCCGGGCAAACCAAACCCCCTTTGAGCAAGATCACCGGCGACCCTCCTGGGGTGCAGGTCGAAATTCCGGGATCTTCCATGGCCGCGACGTTGGCGCGCGCGGAACGCGATTTCGAGCAGGCGCGATTGAACAATGATCCAGTTGGCATGGCCCAGGCAGGGCTGAGCCGTACCGTGATATTGGACTCACCGGATATTTCTGAAGCGATCTATGGGTCTGTGCTGGAGACGACAAGGGCGATGCTTGCGAGTGCCAGAACTGCTGCGAATGGTGACGAAAATATCCTCAAACAGATCGCCCGCCT
>QIIJ01000553.1 GCA_003232595.1 Aurantimonadaceae bacterium
AAAAAACGACATTAACCCTGATCTTCAACCCTTTTTAAACCATAGAACAAAGTAAACAAGGTCTAAACGATCACAATACAGTTTGTTTAATTGTTCGGTTGGGATGTGCGTTCATTCTTTTTCTCAGCAATCGCGGTTTTCTTTGCGATAATTCCAGCTGATGAAATGTAAAGAGTACGTCACATGATCAATTTGTTACCAAAATCCATTCTTGCCATTCTGGCAACTCTGGTATCCCTTTCACTGATGGCACCGGGCGCTTCTGCCAGCCAAAGGTACACGACACCGCCGCCGTTGGTGCTAAGCCCGGATCTGACCCAACCCATGGTGTTGCAATTGCGCGGGACAGGCATTGCGCGCACTTCATACAGCAAACGGCAAAAACATCCCCGCGCGAGCCGCCTCAAATCCAAACAGAAAGTCAGGCGTGTTGCCGCACGGCGCACGGGTTTCTTTTTTGGAAGAAAGCAGCGTCCGGCACATAAAAAGCCGCAAAGCCGCAATCAATTCGATCCCTCACTGCTGCCGACACTGGTAAATTATTCCGGACGGGAAAAACCCGGCACGATCGTCGTCAATACGGCTGAACGCAGACTTTATCTGGTATTGGCCGACGGCAAAGCGCGGCGCTACGGCGTGGGCGTTGGCCGCGTGGGCTTTCAATGGAATGGCACAAACAAGATTTCGCGCAAGGCAGAATGGCCAAGCTGGCGCCCGCCCGCAGCAATGATTGCCCGGGAAAAAGCCAAGGGCAAGTTCATTCCATCCTATATGCCCGGTGGGCTGGACAACCCGCTGGGTGCGCGGGCGCTCTATCTGGGCTCAACGCTTTATCGCATTCACGGAACAACCCAGGAGTGGAGTATCGGCAAGGCCGTTTCCTCCGGCTGTATTCGCATGCGCAATCAGGACGTGATCGATCTTTATCAGCGGGTCGGAGCCGGTACCAAGGTTGTGGTTCTTTAATAATTTCCGCCCGTTTGACCTGAATCAAACGGGCGGGTGTTTTTTAGCTGTATCAATGGTCGCAATTCGGCAACACCTGCTGATAAAATGCCTGTTCAGAGGTTATTTGAAAAAAGTTGATCGAGTCCGCAGAACGGATTGAATCGACTTCCAATCGCAGCTCATGTATTGAATGCAAATAAATGTGGTTCATAACATGCCAAATTTTGGGGCAATGCCGACTGCACAAACTGCGCCAACACAAACGACGCCTACACAAACGACGCCTACACGATGGTGACAAACATGATTTCAAGACACAATATCGGTTCTAATATTGCAATATCCGGGCTGGCAATAGCTCTGTCGGCGGGGCTCGGCGCTTCTGTCTTTGCAACAGCTGTACAGGCGGAGCCGTCCATCTCGGTCTATGGCGGACTTAATGCCTCACCCCATTCCACTGTCAAATACGACTTCAATCAGGGTGCCGGGCCGCAAAGCTCCACAGTTGGCTGGGATGGTGCTTCTTTCAAGATGCCCCCCTATTATGGTATTCGCGCCACCTGGTGGTTTGAAAGTGCGCCCGCATGGGGCATTGCTGCTGATTTTATCCATGCTAAAGTGGTCGCAAGCCCGAGGCCGGCCGGTTTTGCAAAACTGGAATTTACCGACGGGATTAATTTCCTGACCGCCAACCTGATGTACCGGTTTCAGAATGAATCCAGTTTCACACCCTATGCCGGCATTGGCGTCGGCCTTTCCATACCAAGTGTGGAGGTGGTCAATGCTGCCCTCACCAGTTCCACAAAGGAATTTCAAATCGGCGGCCCTGCGGCACAGATCTTTGTTGGTCTGGATGCCAGAATCAATGACAACTGGTCGGTATTTGGAGAGTTGAAAAGCTCATATACCAGAATTGAAGCTGAGCTTAGCGGCGGCGGCAGTCTGTCGACCAACCTGATCAGCAATCAGGTTATTTTCGGGGTAACATATAGCTTCTGACTGTACGGGGCGTTGGATTATGGAAGCGGTGGCATTGTCCACTGCTTTTATTTGAGCTCATGCGGTTTTTTGCCGCCAAAGGCCCAGTTGAGTAATTTGACCGTGTGAACAACCGGCACATCGATGGCCGAGGCAATCTGGGTGATGCAGCCGATATTGCCGGTCGCAACCATATCGGGCCTGGTCTTTTTAATGTTCTTAACCTTGCGGTCGCGTAACGTGGTGGCAATGTCGCTTTGCATCATGTTGTAGGTTCCAGCTGATCCACAGCACAGATGGCCCTCGGGAACATCCTTCACTTCAAACCCGGCTTTTTTCAGCAATTGTATCGGTTCAAGCGTGATTTTCTGCCCGTGCTGCATGGAACAGGCGGAATGATAGGCGACCACAAGACCGGATTTGGCTGCCGGTTCAGGCAAATCGATTGATGCAATATATTCGCTCATGTCTTTTGTCAGCGCTGATATGGATGCAGCCTTTTTGGCATAGGCGGCATCATTGCGCAGCATGTAGCCGTAGTCTTTGATCGTGGTGCCGCAGCCTGAAGTGGTGATGACAATGGCATCCAGCCCGCCATTATCGATCTCCCTGTGCCATGCATCAATATTGGCTTTGGCCGATTTGTGTGCCTCCCCTTCCCGGCCCATGTGATGCACCAGTGCGCCGCAACAGACTTCACCTTTTGGCAGGACAACTTCAATATCGAGGCGATTGAGCAGGGAAATCAACGCCTCGTTGATTTCCGGGTCCAGCACCGGCTGGGCACAACCGGTGAGCAG
>QIIJ01000616.1 GCA_003232595.1 Aurantimonadaceae bacterium
ACTTTGTCTTAAGGCACGGGAGAGTAGGTCGTTGCCAGGCCTGCCAAGCGCAGCATAAATTCATGATGTCATGCAATCAAAAGCCACACCGGTATCCCCGGTGTGGCTTTTTTGTTTTGAGTTTGTGTGCGATCAAGGAATTGCAGTGGCAGAATTGTAAAATGTACAACAACAAGTGTTTTTTGCGTCGTATAAATAGTAAATTTAGTAAATTTTCATTGAAATACCTAGAGATAATACCAATCGCAAATCGGTATTGATCTGATTTGTATTTATTGAAAAACAATTATTTCTGTGAATTGATCAACAATTGCTCCCAGATAGATTGAGCGACAATTCCAACACCACGATCACGGCGGCGGATTTGATACAGTTGCGAATGGCGTGGAGGGTATTGACGTTGAGTACAACCAAATGCCCGCAATTAAGTTCATCTCTAATCAAATGCTCCGGGATACCGCCCCATCCCCTCTTCGCCAACAATACCTCCTTTTTGGCGGCGAAATCAGTAACCGTCCAACGAAGGCCACCCGGCAGTATGTCTCTGCTTTGGGAAGGGGCACCACTACTACTATCGGCGACAACGACCTGAATGTAGCTTTGCATCTCGCTGATCGTTTTCATTTGACGGCTTCGCGCCGGTTCAAATTCAGGATGCGCAACGGGGATTATGGTGATCATCGAACAGGGAATTGCTTCCACTTGATCAGCTGGAACACCATCCATTGTCGCGATGATCATATCGGCATTATCTCGTAGCAACCGCTCGACGGGCCCGCCCATGGCCTCAGTCGACAACCGAATATGGGTAGCGGGAAATGCGGCAGTTACGTCTCCAACAATTCTCAAAAGTGGGTTCAATTGGTAAGTCGCGGTGACCGCCAAGAATACCTCTGCTTCTTGTTTGGCGCTCAGGCTTTTTGCCATATCGCCCAATTGCCGCATTTGGTGCAGTGCTCTCGTCGCCTGTCGATAGAACACTTCACCAGCAGGGGTTAACTTCGGCCTGTATTCTTTGCGCGACAGCAAAACAATATCGATTTCGTCTTCCAGTTTTTTGAGCATGTGGCTCACGGCAGATTGAGATTTATTTAGCCGTACCGCCGCGGCCCGAAAAGTGCCCTCGCTCACTATGGCTTCAAGAACAACTAATTGTTCATAGGTCATTTTATCGCTCCGTCTATAGATCTGAGAAGATCTAATTTTTCGATCATCATCATGAGAATACGATATTATCTTTAGATCAACTTCTTTGGTAATTTCCTCAAAATTCAATGATGAATTCAATTTGAAAAGGAATGAACTATGAAGCTTTTTTATAAACCTGGCGCCTGCTCCCTGGCATCTCACATCGTTTTGCGCGAAGTTGGGGCGAGTTTCGAACTTGTAAAGGTCGATACAGACACGGGCCTTACAGAAAACGGCCTCGATTATGGGAAAATCAACCCCAAGGGATATGTCCCGGCATTGAAGCTGGATTCAGGTGAAATCCTGACCGAAGGTGCGTCTATCCTTCAATATATCGCAAGTCAGAACCCCGGCAGCGGCTTGTCACCGGCAACAAGAACCATCGCCCACGCCCGGCAGCAAGAGTATCTGAACTACGTGGCTTCCGAACTGCACAAAGCGTTTGGACCTTTCTTTTTCAGCACCGCCACCGAAGATGACAAGAAGAAGGCTAATGTGAAGGTTGCGAAGAACTTCGACTATGTAAACGATCTTTTCAGTGACGGTAGATCTTACCTTCTTGGCGATGATTTCTCCGTGGCTGACTCATATTTGTTCGTTGTCAGCAACTGGTCGAATTTCGTCGAAATAGACTTAAAGAAATGGCCGAACGTTGCTGCATTTGTCGAGCGCATTGCAAAACGCCCCGCGGTGCAAGCGGCGATGAAGGCGGAAGGGCTAATCAGCTAATGGCCGGCCGGCCGGATTTTGCCGATGTTGTCGGCGTGTTGGAAGCCTATTTCGAAGGTCTCCATTGCGCCGACAGCAAGAAGCTGGCGCAAGTCTTCCACCGTGACGCACGATACGTGAACACGACCGAAGGCGATTACATGAATCACTCGATCCCGGAATATTTCGACATTATCGACCGCCGCACGCCACCCGCAAGTAGTGGAGAAACTCGGTTAGACCGGATAATCTCCGTTGAATTTGGTGGCGAACGCATGGCATTTGCCAAATTAAAATTGACTATGCTTGGGCGCGACTATCTCGATTTTCTGACGCTCATATTTGACGACGGTCAATGGTGGATCATCTCAAAAGTCTTTTCGTACATCCCCAAACCGCAGGAGGCGTAAATGCCATATGTAAATATCAAGATCACGCGAGAAGGTGGGCCAGATGACACCGGCCCAACTGCCGAACAGAAAGCCGTACTAATTAAGGGAACCACGGACCTTTTGGCTCAGGTTCTTAATAAGAATCCGGCAACGACTTTTGTAGTGATTGATGAAGTGGCGTTGGAAGATTGGGGTGTCGGCGGATTACCCGTTGCCGAGTATCGAAAGGTGCAATCTGGATGATCGTATCCCGACTAACCAAATAACTTGGAATCAGGCATCCGGTCATCCAGGTACCGATGGCATTACAGTGACAGTTTACCAAATGCACCTAATTATGTGGCTCTTACGTCACGTTATTGTCGTGAAGTTGGAAAACCGTCCCTATGAATCCGCCTTTAATCGAATTCTATCACGGGGGTTAAGCTCACCCCATCTCCATGCTCCGCCTATGGTATTTTGCCTCAAAGTAGGCGAATTTATACCGGTGCAGTATCCCCCAGAAATTGTTCCACATACGCCCCACTGGGCGGTATTGGCTTGATGACATCGATGAGGACGCCGTTGGGGTCCTGGGTGATGAAATGGCGTTGGCCGAAGGCTTCGTCCTTGATGGCCAGGAGGATTGGCAGGTCTGCTGCTTGGGCCCTGGTGTACTCCGCATCGACATCGTCTACCTCGAAATTCAGGATTAGCCCTGAAACCTTGCCGCGCGCCGGGGCGGGAACGGTTT
>QIIJ01000266.1 GCA_003232595.1 Aurantimonadaceae bacterium
GCGGCGGCATCCTCTTGAGCAGATATTTGGAACACTGGTCACCACGGTTTTTATCGGAACCGCCATCGGCATCTGGTATGTGGTTGCAGGAAAGGGCATTCAGCCTATTACGATTTTCGGGGTATGGTCCGGGGTCTATATGTGGCGGCTGCTGGGTTACAACCTTCGCCACACTCATATCTGGATTTCCTATGGCGATTTCTGGAACCGGATATTCATTTCTCCGGCCCAGCACCAGGTGCATCACAGTGTTGAAGCTGAACATTATGACAAGAACTTCGGCCATATTTTTGCGTTCTGGGACACTCTGTTAGGCACGCTTCATCTGCCATCCCACGAAGAACGGGTGAAATTTGGTATTGAGGAGCAGGATATGGAACAGTTTCGCACCTTGCGCGGAATTTACTGGACCCCGTTTGTCAAAGGTGCCGGGTTGATCGGCAAGGCCATTCGAAAACCATTGCGCCTGTAACCCGCTTTATTCCATGCTTTTCAGTTCGCTCACATTTCTGGTCTTCTTTCTGCCACCGGTAATAGTTGGCGCGGCTGTGCTTTCACACTTTTCCACCAGAGCAGCAACGATGCTGTTTCTGGTCGGCGCTTCAGCCGTATTTTACGCATGGAACTATCCGCCATACCTGCTGTTGCTGACAACCTCGATCGTGACCAATTTCATTATTGGCCGAAGTCTTGCCGAAAGTCCAAGCAAGCCCCTGTTGTGGCTTGGCATCTGTTTTAACCTGGGCTTGCTGGGTTGGTTTAAATATGCAGGCTTTCTGGCAGACAGTATTTCATCCGTTTCCGGGGCAGGGTTTTCACTTGGCGTTATCATCTTGCCGCTGGCAATTTCATTTTTCACTTTCCAGCAGATTGCCTATCTGGTTGATATCTGGAAAAACAAGATCAGGCCGGGGGATTTCCTCACCTACGCCTTCTTCATTTCGTTCTTTCCGCAATTGATCGCCGGGCCGATTGTTCACTATCGCGAGCTGGTGCCGCAACTGCGGGAACATCCCTTTGCACGGTTCCTGTCAAAGGATGTGGTTGCCGGAGCGCTGTTGTTTTCGCTGGGTTTTGCCAAAAAGGTACTGGTTGCCGATCAGTTGCGGTTTGGGGCTGACCGCTTGTTTGAAGCCACTGCCATGGGCGTTGAGCCGTCAATGCTGGAGGCATGGGTCGGCATGTTGGCCTATGGTTTCCAGATATATTTCGACTTTTCCGGTTATTCGGACATGGCGCTCGGTCTCGGGCGGATGTTCGGGTTGAAACTGCCGGTTAATTTCCTCTCGCCCTACAAGGCGGCCAGCATTATCGATTTCTGGCGGCGGTGGAATATTACGCTTTCGCATTTTCTGCGTGATTATCTCTATTATCCCCTCGGTGGTAATAAAAAAGGTCGTCTGTGGCGTTATGCCAATCTGTTTATTGTGATGCTGCTGGGCGGGTTGTGGCACGGAGCAAATTGGACATTTGTGGTCTGGGGCGGCCTGCACGGCCTTTATCTCACTATCAATCACGCCTGGCGGCATTTCACCGATATATCGCTGCCAAAGCCCCTGTCGATTGCCCTGACATTTGGTGCTGCAACCATTGCCTGGGTGTTCTTTCGTGCGGACAGTTTTACCGACGCGTTCATCGTGATTACTGCAATGGCTGGTGCGGGAACCGTTGATTATGCTGCTTTTACTCTGTTTTCAGATATGGCACTTCTGCCGACATTGCTCATGGTGGCGGGCCTGATTGTCTGGTTTGTGCCAAATAATATTGAGCTTGTTCAGCGTTTTGAGGCCGGCATATTGCCAGCCCTCAAACCGCGCCTGTTCATCATGGCCTCGGGATCGCTGGCGGCCATATCAATTTTCACTGTATTTTCGGCGGGAACATATGAGTTTCTCTATTTCCAGTTCTGATACCCGGCGTCCATTGTCGCTGTTCGTGACGGTAGTTATTGGCGTTGGCCTCCTTGTGTTTGGCGCAAGTGAATGGCTGGTGCGCAACCAGATTGTTGCCCAGGATGACTTTCGCACCAGTGCCAGACTGTTTGAGCGCTCAACCGAGCCTGATGCGGTCTTCGGTGACAGCCATGCAGCGCGCGGTCTTGTGCCGGTTGAGGGAATGGTCAATCTTGCCTATCCGTCTGAAGGCATTGAACAAATGAGCTGGAAAATTCGGGCCTATTATGCGGATAAAAACCCGGGCAGGGTTGTGGTTCAGGCCGATCCGCATTTGTTTGCGCCCTATCGTCTTGCCCGTGATTTCGGGGGCTATCCAGAACAATTTGACAAAGCAGCGGCAAAACCCGGCTGGTGGCCTGTGGTGTTTGTGCCGCGTTACCGCTCTATTCTGGTAAATTACTGGTCAAGTTTTTTCAGATCAGGCGGTAATCTTCAGTCGCGGATCAAGGTTCTCGACAATGGTGCTATGCTGTCGCCGGGAAATCTGGCCAAAATTGATGACCGGTTGCGCCTTTTCAGGGCGCGTCAAAGAATAGCGATCCACAAGATTCGTCCACTCGACAAAATCCAGAAACTGTTTCAGGAATACCGTGATATTCTCGATTTTTTGAAAAGCAAGGGCGCAACAGTCTGTATGCTGATCTACCCCTTGTCACCGGACTATATCGCAGCTCTTGATAGTGAGCAAAGTGAGGCAGAGAAACAAGACAGACAGGCTGTACTGAATTTTTTTGATACGGAGGCGAAGCGGGTTGGCGC
>QIIJ01000146.1 GCA_003232595.1 Aurantimonadaceae bacterium
AGAATGTTCAAAAAAGCTATGATGGCGAGATTCTTGTCGTCAAGGATTTAAACCTCGACATAGCGCGTGGTGAATTTGTAACAATGCTTGGGCCATCGGGCTCCGGCAAAACAACCTGTTTGATGATGCTTGCAGGCTTTGAACCGGCCACCAATGGCGAAATATATATTGGTGACCGCTCTATCAATCATATTCCGCCCCACAAACGCGGTATCGGCATGGTGTTTCAGAACTATGCTTTATTTCCCCATATGAGCATTGGTGAAAACCTGTCCTTCCCGCTGGAAGTTCGAAATGTGAACAAGGCCGACCGCCAGACCCAGGTAAAACTTTCATCAACCGTCGCCCGGCGCAGCTTTCCGGCGGCCAGCAGCAACGTATCGCGCTGGCGCGTGCGCTGGTGTTCGAGCCTGAACTGGTGCTGATGGATGAACCGCTTGGCGCGCTCGACAAACAATTGCGTGAACACATGCAATATGAGATCAAGCATATCCACGAGAGTCTGGGAGTGACGGTGGTCTATGTAACCCACGACCAGTCCGAAGCGCTTACCATGTCGGATCGGATTGCTGTATTCAACGATGGCGTGATCCAGCAACTATCCTCACCCGATGATCTTTATGAGCGCCCGCAAAACGCGTTTGTGGCGCAGTTTATCGGCGAAAACAACAAATTGACCGGTACAGTCACCAATATCAACGGCGCAATCTGCACCGTTAAGCTTGATGACGGACGCGAGCTTGGGGCCGAAAAAGTCAATGTGAATTCTGTCGGCGACAGGACGCTGCTTTCATTGCGTCCTGAACGTGTTGAAATTAATCCGGCGAATGACATGGATGATATACTCGATGCAAAAATTGAGGAGTTGATCTATCTTGGCGATCATATTCGCGTGCGCATGAACGTTGCCGGAAATGACCAGTTTATTGCCAAGGTCCGCAACCGCGGCGAAAAGCGCGATCTGGCTGAAGGGCAGTCAATCAAAGTGGGTTGGTCATCAACCGATTGCAAGGCACTTGACGGCTAGTCGGCCAGGAAAAAGAATTCGGATCCATAAATTTGAGAAAATGACGGGTCTGGTGTAATTTAGGAATTGGAAATGCAATTTCCTAGGTAGAGTGTCGGGTTGTACCGGCGCGTATTATTAACGGGAGAACTGGAATGAAAATTACCAAATTTCTTGCTTCAACAGTATTGGGCGCAGGCCTTCTGCTGGGAGCATCAATCGCAAATGCCGGTGAAATCACCGTCGTTTCCTGGGGCGGGGCTTATACAAAGTCTCAAGTGGAAGCCTATCACAAACCATGGATTGCCAAGACCGGCAATTCTATCAAGTCTGAAGATTATTCAGGCGGAATTGCCGAAATCAAGGCTCAAGTTGAGGCCGGAAATGTGACATGGGACATCGTTGACGTTGAATTATCCGACGCCATCCGTGCCTGTGACGAGGGTCTTTTGGAAACCATTGATGCCTCTACGTTGCCAGATGGTGCAGATGGCACTCCGGCCCAGAAAGACTTCATGGAAGGCACATTGTTTGAATGTGCCGTGGCCAACATTGTGTGGTCAACTATTTTTGCCTATGACAAGACAAAAATCGCTGATGGGCCAAAAACCATGGCTGATTTCTTTGACCTGGAGAAATATCCGGGCAAACGCGGTATGCGCAAAGGTGCCAAGCCAAATCTTGAATTTGCCTTGATGGCCGATGGTGTTGCAGCGAAAGATGTTTATGGCATTCTTGCTACGCCTGAAGGTGTTGATCGCGCATTTGCCAAACTCGACACCATCAAGAGTTCGGTTGTATGGTGGGAAGCAGGCGCTCAGCCTCCACAGCTTTTAGCTGATGGTGAAGTTGCCATGACTACCGCCTACAATGGTCGTATTTTCAACGCGGTTGCCAATGAAGACAAGCCGTTTGAAATCGTCTGGGACGGTCAAATCTGGGATCTTGATCTTTGGGTCATTCCAAAAGGTGCACCCAATAAAGATCTGGCAATGGACTTTTTGAAGTTCTCAACTGCAACTGAGCAGTTGGCTAAACAAGCTTCATACATTTCCTATGGTCCGGCACGCATGTCTTCGGCACCATTGGTTGGCAAATTTGCAGGCAAAGATATCGATATGGGTCCACAAATGCCAACTGCGCCTAACAACCTCACCAATGCTGTGCAAAACGACTTTAACTTCTGGGCAGACAATGCCGACCAGTTGAATGAGCGTTTCAACGCATGGCTAGCCAGCAACTAATCTGGTTACCTGACTGACAAACAAGAAAGTGCGCAAAACCATTTGCGCACTTTCACCCCCCTGCCCTTATTGCATTGAGAACATTCGCAAATGACTGATATCGCAAGCGATATGGAAACCCGCTCAGTATCTGGCGCAAACGAGCCGTTGCTTACTTCCGATGGTGTCCCGCTTAAGCAGAAGCTGGCGAGAACCACGCGTCGGATGCGAATCAAGGCGTTCTTGCTGACTGTGCCGCTGGTTTTGTTTTTGATTATCAGTTTTGTGGTGCCGATTGGCCAGATGCTGTTTCGCTCGGTTTATAATACTACCGGCACGGATGTTACACCCAATTTTGCTGTTGCTATCCAGAAGTGGGATGGTAAGGATTTACCAAGCGAAGAAGTATTTGAGCTGTTTGTCAAAGATATTTTGCAGGCGCAGAAAATTCGTGCGATTGGCAAAACGCCCGGCAAGCTGGGAACGCGGGTAAACTATGAACTGCCAGGCTCCCTCAGCCTGATTAGGTCCGCACCGCGAAAACTGCAAAAAATTACCGAAGGGCCCTACAAAGAGGCACTTTTAAGCCTGGATAAACGTTGGGAAAATCCGGTTTTGTGGCGAACTTTGAAGCGGGTGACGCGCAATTTCACGCCATCGTTTTATCTGGCGGCGCTTGATTTGAAATATGGCTGATAAAATCTATCAGATTTATATGTCGAATTTCCGGAAGACTCTTTGGCTGTCGGCGATCATTACCTTCCTGTGTTTTTTGCTGGCATTTCCGGTGGCATATCTTTTGTCGACTTTGCCGCTTGCGACCTCAAACCTGCTGATGATCCTGGTGTTATTACCATTCTGGACATCGCTATTGGTGCGAACAACGGCGTGGATTGCGATCTTGCAATCAAAAGGGATCATCAACAATATACTGGTGTTTATCGGCGTTATTGGCGATGAGAGCCGGGTGCAACTGATTTATAACCAGACGGGAACGATTATTGCCATGGTGCATATATTGCTACCGTTCATGATCTTACCGCTTTATTCGGTAATGAAAACTATTCCGCCGAGCTATATGCGTGCTGCGCGTTCGATGGGGGCGACGCCGTATACGGCTTTTCGCCGGGTATATTTTCCACAGACTCTGCCGGGGATTGCGGCGGGTACGTTGCTGGTGTTCATTCTGGCGATTGGCTACTATATCACTCCAGCGCTGGTAGGTGGTGCGGATGGCGTGCTGATCTCAAATCTGATTGCCGGGCATATTCAAAAGTCACTGAACTGGAGCCTGGGGGCGGCACTGGGTACTATTCTGCTGGTGACGGTGATGGTATTATACTGGCTCTACAACAAGTTTGTCGGCATCGACAAACTGAGCTTCGGGTGATCGAGCCATGAGTTTTAAAAATCTCTCAAACAAGCACATTGTATTTGGGTTGGCCTGTTTAATCGTTGTATTGCTTACCCAATCAATCGCCGTGCTGATCGGATTTATTTTCCTGTTCGGCACGCCATTATTTTTCATGAATGAACTGCCGCCCTATGCCACGATGCTGGAGCGTATCTGGCAATATGCCTATCTGACGATTTGCACGTTTATATTTGTGTTTTTGATTATGCCGGTGATCATCATCATTCCGCTGTCGTTCAATGTTGAGCCGTATTTTTCATTCACTTCCGGCATGATGACATTTGACCCAGCCGCCTATTCCATTCGCTGGTATCAGGATATTGTCACCAATGGCATGCAAAACCCCTTGGCAGCGGGTGCTGCCTGGTGGTCTGATATGTGGAACAATGCCCAGTGGATACGTGCCACGCGCAACTCGTTTTTCATCGCGTTTTTTGCAACTATTCTGGCCACCGGACTTGGCACGCTGGCAGCACTCGGGCTGTCACGGCCGGAAATGCCTTACCGTTCGCTGATCACCAGCCTGCTGATTTC
>QIIJ01000244.1 GCA_003232595.1 Aurantimonadaceae bacterium
GGTGGCGATGCCGCCGCCTTAAGGGAACTGGAAGCTGAATTTCTTGGTGAAAGTTTTGGCAGTCGGCGTGAGGTTGAAACTGCAATCAAATCGTTGAACGCCAGACCCGCGACAACGCGGGGCATAAAAATAATTTCAGCTGAATTTGAACGCTCAGTGGTCAACATTCGCTATGAAACCAAAGAGGAAATGCTGGCTGCAATTACCGAATTTGGCATTGAACTAACTGCTGAACAATCCGCTGCATTGGTAAAGGTCGCCTATACCGGCTGGAGCTTTACCCTGCAAAACTTCAAGACCATGGTCGAGCTGCCCGATACCAGAAAAACCCTGATTAATACGCTGTTTTACGTATTCACGACACTGCTGATCCTGTTCAACACCGGGTTTGCGCTGGTATTGTCCATATCAACCCACTACATGCCCGTCGGCCCGGCTGGCTTTTTCCGTTCGATCTGGCTTTTGCCAAGGGTTACTCCGCCTGTTCTCTATGTTCTTATGTGGAAATGGCTGGCCTGGGACACAGGGTTTTTGTCGATTATTCTGGAACCGATGGGATTTGCGCCACGAAACTGGATGCTGGACAGTCCGTCCAGTGCCTGGGTATTTATTATTCTGATCAACGGCATTGTTGGAGCATCGATGGGCATGTTGATTTTTTCTTCTGCGATCAAGGCTATTCCCCCATCTTTGTTTCATGCCAGCGAGGTTGATGGTGCCACCCGTCGCCAACAGATATGGCACATTATTCTGCCGCAACTGCGCTGGCCCATCCTGTTTATTACAATTTATCAGACCCTTTCACTGCTGACCTCGTTTGAATATATCCTTTTAGCCACAGACGGCGGTCCGGGCGGATCAACAGAAGTGTGGGCGCTGTCAACCTATCTCAAGGCCCTACAGAACTATGGCGGCGCATTGCAATATGGCTATGGCGCGGCCCTCTCACTGGTGCTGGTAGTGATCGGCATTTCTGTTTCCTTAATTTACCTCAAGCTGTTTGATTTCAAAAATCTGACAGCACGACCAAAAATCGAATAGCAGGAGAGTTTGTAATGAGTGGAAATTACCGCACCTGGCCGACACTGGTGTTTCTGAGCGTGCTAACCGCGCCGCTGATCCTGATGTATACATACCTGTTTGTGGATACCATCACTAATACACCACCAGGTTCATTGATCCCCAACGAGTTTACGCTTGAGCACTGGCGTTTTCTAACTGAAACCATACCGGGTCGACCCTCGATCTGGCTGGCGACCTGGAATACCTTTGTATTCGCCACTGTAACAATGGTGATAGTGCTGGTGGTGTCTTCATCAGCTGGCTACGCTCTGTCACGTCTACAATTGCCGGCACGATCTTTCTTTTTGGGTGGCATCATGGTGCTGCACGCCTTTCCAACTGTGACCTTGCTGATCGCAATTTTTCTGATCCTTCAGATGTTAGGGCTTTATAATTCTTTAGCCGGGGTCATTCTGGTAAAAACCGCACTGGAGCTTCCGTTTGGTATCTGGATCATGAAGGGCTTTTACGACACCGTGCCCTGGGAAATCGAGATGGCTGGCATTCAGGATGGCGCAACCCGTTTTCAGGTCTGGACCAAACTGGTGCTGCCGCAGGTCATGCCGGCAATTCTGGCGCTTGGCATTTTCTCGTTCCTTTCTGGCTGGTCCGAGTTTATTCTACCGCTGGTACTGGCGCCGGACAACAATGTGCAGGTTTTATCAGTCTATCTGGCAGCGCTGATTGCCGATGATCAGAATTTCGATATGGCGCTTTTCAAATCGGTTGGCGTATTTTACGTCATTCCGGTGATCGTTTTGTTCGTATTTTTCCAAAACAGACTAATGAATATTTATAGCGGGGGTAACAAGGGCTGATGCGCATATTACTTGAAAATTTCACTAAAAAGTTTGGTGACCTGACCGTGATTGACAACATGGATCTGGAAGTACGTGACGGGGAAATGGTTGCCCTGCTCGGAGGATCGGGCTGCGGCAAATCCACGACATTGTTTGCCATTTGCGGTATTCACAAGGTAAATGGTGGCCGGATTTTGTTTGGTGATCGTGATGTGACCAACATCACCTCCCAGGAGCGTAATGTTGGTGTGGTTTTTCAATCGTTTGCACTTTATCCGCACATGAGTGTGGAGCACAATATCGGCTTTCCGCTAAAACTGCGCAAAGAAAGCGCAACTGAAATCAAACGCAAGGTCGATGAAATCGCCGAGATGGTGCATATCAACGAGCTTTTGGAGCGCCGTCCGGGCGAGTTATCGGGCGGACAGCAGCAACGTGTGGCATTGGCTCGCGCCCTGATCCGGCGACCAGATGTGTTGTTGCTGGATGAACCTCTGGCCAATCTGGATGCGACCCTGCGCCTTGAAATGCGCTCTGAAATCCGACGCATTCAGCATGAAACAGGGATCACTGCCATTCTTGTCACCCATGATCAGGTCGAGGCGATGAGCATGGCCGATAGAATAGCCATTATGGACAATGGTAAAATTCTTCAAATTACCGAACCAAAGGACATGTATGATAATCCGGTTTCAGATTATGTTGCCGGGTTCCTTGGCTCGCCTCCAATTGCATTTCTTAATGGCAAAGTTGCTGGCACCAACTTTGTTGAACCTGCCACCGGCATTAAAATCCCGCTAAACGCTGCGATAGCTGCTTCCCACAAGGGCATGGAAGTGCGAATTGGTATCCGCCCTGAATATTTTCAGCCCGGCACAGGCGTTATGATAAAGGGCAAAGTTACACTTATTGAGGCCCAGGGGCGTGAGACGCTTTATGTTGTGATGTTGCCGGACGGAAGCATTTTGCGCTCCATCCAGGGGGGTAATTCAACGGTGAAAATCGGGGACGTGGTTGAATGGGGGATAAATTCTGACCATGTGCTGGTATTCAATCAAGATGGTGCAAAGTTGTGAACCAAAGCTGGTTGTCCCCAAAGCGACCCCTTTCAATCGC
>QIIJ01000599.1 GCA_003232595.1 Aurantimonadaceae bacterium
CGCTTGTACAACGCCAGCGCAACAATTCCCAAAGAAGCAAACATCACAGGAAAGACCACATAATCTATTCCACCAATCAGCCCTGAAAGCCCGGCACCCGCGAAAAGTACCACGAGCAGTGGTGTGAAGCAGCAAACGGCAGCAACGAGACTGCCAACAACTCCTTTTTTTAGCAACTTGTCGCCCTCTTGGCGAGTGGTATCATTCATGACGCTTCCTTTGAATTGTAGTGAAATTTGCAGATATTCGGGGACAAAGAAGCATGTGTCTGTCAGTGGCTGAACCGGAAATCCACCAGCCGAAAGACACACGCATTCTTCGCACTCAAAGAAATCTGTTCCTTGTAAGTCCATGAACCACTTTCCTTGTTAAACAGTGTGGACGGGTATCCAACATCAGCGGTCGCCTGCTTTATTTCTTCAATGTTGGTTGATGCAGCGATTGCACCAAATATTCCCCCCGCTGCAACCAGTCTGGTTTTGGTGGTTTCATTATCTTGAACAGGTTCAATCAGCACCGAACTTGATATTTCACTCATTTAATTGGCTCGCAATTTTTCGACAACAGGCCTATCTTGCGACCTGTAGGCACTACAGATGCAAGAGGTATTTTTGTGATAGACAAATCCCGGAGTAAAAGAGGCTATGCAATAGGTGCGATGTCGCGAAACACTGGAGTCAATATTGAGACAATTCGCTACTATGAGCGTATCGGAATCATGCCCAAACCGGACAGAACCCAGGGTGGCAACCGGCAATACAACCTCGAACAACTAAAACGGCTGGCTTTTATCAAACGTTGCCGGGAATTGGGATTCAGTATCGGGGAAATCAGATTGCTGCTGGAAATGGTGGACCGCGAGGATTTCACCTGCAACGAAGTACATACAATGACCATCAATCACCTTGCAACAATCCGCAAAAAACAGGCTGATTTACGACAGCTGGAAAAGGCATTGAATTCCATGGCCGCCGAATGCAGCAGGGGTGATGTACCGCAATGCCCGATCATTGATACTTTGTTTGAAATGAGCTGAATATCGAACCTGATCAAACACCCAGATAACGCTGCAGAACATCGCGGCTGTCACGCAACTCATCCGATGTTCCCGACCAGACAATTCTGCCGCGCTCAATAATGTAATTCCGGTTGGCAATTTTCAGCAGATCGGTCAGGTTTTTATCAACCACCAGAATTGACATCGCCTGTTTGCGTATTTCATTCAACGCCACCCATATTTTATGCCTGACCAGGGGCGCAAGCCCCTCGGTGGCCTCGTCCAGAATCAGCAATTTTGGATTGGTCATCAGGGCTCTGCCTATGGCCAGCATCTGCTGCTCGCCACCGGAAAGAAGATTGCCCATGGATTTTCGCCGTTCACCCAACTCAGGAAACAGGTCAAACACCTTGTCCACAGTCCAGGGATTGTCATGGTTCAAGTGATTGCTGGCTGTTGCAACCAGGTTTTCCATTAACGATAGATTGGGAAAAATCTGCCTTCCTTCAGGCACCAGCCCTATTCCCAGATTGGCAGTTTTGTATGACGGCTGCCCGATGAGTTCCACCTCATCAAAGACTATTGATCCGCTGCTTGCCGGAACTATTCCCATAATTGAATTGATTGTTGTGGTCTTACCCATGCCATTGCGACCCAAAAGGGTTGCAACCTCTCCGGTTACCACATCCAGTTCAACTCCAAATAGGGCCTGGCTCGTACCATAATGGGTGGTGAGATTGTTGACGCTCAGCACAATTTATTCCTCACCCAGATAGGCATGGCGCACGTCATTGTTGCTGCGGATCTCATCCGGCGCACCGGTTGCAATGATTTTGCCGTAAACCAGTACGGAAATACGGTCAGCCAGCGCAAATACAGCATCCATGTCATGTTCGATCAGCAATATAGTCCGCTCGCCCTTCAGTGACTTGAGGAATCTGATCATCGTCGCGGACTCTTCAGAACCAAGCCCGGCCATCGGTTCATCCAGCAACATCAGTTCGGCATTGGAGGCAAGCGCCACGGCAATTTCCAGCTGACGGTGCTCGCCGTGGGAAAGCGCAGAGGTTGGGTCATCTGCCCGTCCCTCAAGCCCAACCTTCTTGAGCGCATCCATCGCCGCATCTCGCAAATGACGCACCTTGCGGGCTGGTTTGATAAACCTGAATGAATGACCATCATGGGCCTGAACCGCCAGTGCAACATTGTCCTGCACCGACATCGACATAATCAATGATGTAATCTGGAACGACCGGGTGATCCCGAGTTTTGCCCGCTGGTGGCCAGGTCGGCTAGTGATATTGTGTCCATCAAAATGAATAGTGCCGCTGTCAGGGCTTACCGCACCGCACAATTGGGCAATAAGGGTCGTTTTACCTGCTCCGTTGGGGCCAATTATTGCATGCAACTCGCCTTTGATAACATCAAGGTCAACATTGTCAGACGCGTTAACCCCGCCAAATTTTTTACAAAGGCCAGAGACTTTTAAAAGGGGCTCCATCCTATTTCCCCTTCCCGCTGATCAGCCCCATCAGGCCACCACGAACATACAGCACCACAATTATCAGCATAATGCCAAATGGCAGGTGCCAGTAAATGGTGAATGAGGACAAAACCTCCTCCAGCAGAATGAATATTGATGAACCCAATACGGGCCCAAGTGCTGTTGCAACACCGCCAAG
>QIIJ01000144.1 GCA_003232595.1 Aurantimonadaceae bacterium
TGGGGGAGAAAATAGAACTGATTTCGAAGTGATGACTGGTCCCAGGGGGTTTGGGTCTGAAGGGTTGCAACTTCGACTGAATTGCGCACTTCAATCATCATGTCAGAAACGGAAATTCCAGGCGTTTCCATATGTTCTATCAATGCCGCTGCAAAGGGGCTGTTGTTACCGGCTCCGTCTCTGGTTATGTTGCCGGGCTGGGTTGCAAATGCAATAAATGTACCAGTGCCGGCTTCCAGTTGGGCAAGCCCATCAGTTGTAGTTTCATCACGAACAGATTCCGGCAGCGGATTGTTGCGACAGGCATCAAGAAATATCAATGTCTGGCGTTCCCTGTCCTCAACTGCCTGTATTACATCGCTCAGCAACAATGTTTCCTGCCGAATTTTTTTGCGGTCATTCAACCGGGCGTCTGTTGGGACCAGAAAATTCGCCCCGCCCATCTGAAAACCATGGCCGGAATAATAAAACACAGCAGCCTCGGCATCCTGTGCAGCTTCCTTGAACTCAGCCAGTGCCGACATAAATTGTTCTCTGGTTGCATCAGACCGCTCAATTACTTCAAATCCAAGCCGGGACAGGACGACAGATACTGACCGTGAATCATTGACCGCATTTTTGAGAGAATACACAGACTCATAGTTTGAGTTACCGACAACCAGAGCTACTCTCTTGCCGGAGGTCTTGTCAGCATCGGCAAAAACCGGCCCGGTGAGCACAAGCAAAAGCAGCCCTGCAAATATCAAGGCGACAAGTATCGGCAAATGCCGGTATCGCTGCATCTCTATTGTCATGTGCCCTATCAGGCGTATTGCTGTTAACTGCAGATACAGACTAACAGCTTCGCCTGTTTGCCCCAATAGCTAAGTCGAAAAATTTTATACAATTCTTTGTGGCCATATTTTGAGCCTGTTAAATCGAATCGGTGCTTTTAACCGGGGAAATTTAATTCTCAGGCTAATTTAAGCAGAACTAACCTGCTCCTCCCTGTCTAATGAACAAAGTCCAGCGAACTGTGTCCTGGGTATCCACCTCTTGAAATTTCGCCGATTTATGGCCGCGCTGCCAGCATGATTCGGTTCCGCGGATACTAAAACGCTTGCTTGCGATACACATATCTACGTTACCCTGCAGAACAGGCTGGCCAAATACATCGATGGCATAGACGTAAATATATCGGCTTTTCAACTCGGTGCGAATGACATCAACGCACCGATTGGCACCGATTGTCCACCAACCTTCGGTTTGAATTCCCTCATCAACATCACGCCCAACTGCAAGATTGATTACGTCAAGCGTTTGATTACATACAGTAAACTCTGCCCGCGCTGAGCTGACATATAATGTGCCCGACAGAAATAAGGCTACCAGGCAGCCGAGATATTGACGTTTTAAGCAGGTGATGGGCTTCATCTCAGTCGCGACTGTAGACTATAGAGAAAGTCTGGGGTATCATGTGCTTCACCGGTCAGGCCCCAATTCTGTCTCATTTTCTGTTCAGTGTGGAAAGCGGCAGGACGCATTAGGTTGGTGGTAGAATTGATGCCCGTTGTTTCTATTGTCAAAAACCAAACTCCGAGGAATGTTAGCCGGCGAGTTACCATTTGTTCATCACAATCTCTATCCGTTATTGAAATTTAACCAAAATATATATATATACCGCTTAGTGAGGAACCCTGTTGCATGGGAAAAAATATGAAGCTCCTTGGAAAAGCCGCTATAACTTCAGCAATTGTCGCCTTACTATCAACGGCTACATGGGCAGAAGATACCAGCACCGTTACAGCGAAACTGGTGATTTTACCGGGTTCTGATGCTGCGGTTTCATCCGACACCTCATTGTCTGACGGCGTTTTCTCAGAGGAAACCAGCCGTTTTGCCTTTGGGGATGGCGTTAACGATACTGCTGCGGGTCGACAGGGCGGTGTCGGGCAGGAAACCCCAAATCGCGGTTCCGACACCAATGAGACACCTGAATCCGGCGAAAACTACAGTGTTGAAGACGATCCGAATCATGCATACCAACCAGTGGCCAAACAGCCACGGCGGATCACCAAACCTACCAAAGCCGTCAGGATTGTCAGAGCCAGGAAGATTAATCGCCGCAAGAATATACGCTCTGCCCGCAAATCGTCAAAGGCACGCAAGAATTTTCGCTTTGGTTTGATGATTGGCGTCTATCGCTAGAATCCGAACCCTGAAACTCAATACCTCATCCAATATATTGATCACAGCGGCGTTCACCGGGAACGCCACGCCTGTGTTTTGTTCAGCACCTGTTTTGAAATGATTAAATGAACAATGCGGGCGGCTGCATTGGTGTAGAATATCATCATACCCATAGCTGCAGCCGGGGCCACATCGCCCGCATCATCCATGTTCAAAACAGCGATAGCTGCTAATGCTGTTCCCGAGGAATAAAGGAATACAACGGCTGACACCGTCGTCATGGCATTGACGAACAGATAAATCGAGATATCCAAAATAGCCGGAAGGCTGACCGGGACACTCACTCTAAAAAACAGCTTGTAAAAGGGTTGTTTGAGGGACGCATTGACCGATTCAAATTCATTGTCCATCTGTTTAAGCGCTGTCACCGCTGTCAGATGCGAGACCGTGTAAAAATGGGTCACTGTGCAAAGCACCAGGATTGCCATGGTCCCGTAAATGAAATTGAA
>QIIJ01000145.1 GCA_003232595.1 Aurantimonadaceae bacterium
ATTTGACTTGTTGGTGACAATTTGATCAGTTGGTAAAAAACCAAAGGGAGAAAACAATGACCAACAAACTGACCAGAAGAACCTTCAGCCATCTGATGGGCGCAAGTGCAGCGGCAATGGGGCTTGGCGCGGTGCCGGCCTTTTCGCAATCAACCATCAAGGTTGCCGGAATTTACACCCAGCCGATCCAGCAAAAATGGGTTGGCAGGCTGCATCAGGCGCTGGATGCGGCAAAACAGGCCGGGGGAATTGACTATAACTATTCTGAAAAAGTCGCCAACACCGACTATATCCGGGTCATGCGCGAATATGCTGAAAGCGGAGTAAAGCTGGTCGTCGGCGAGGCCTTCGGCATTTCCAAGGAAGCGCGCAAGGTGGCGGACGAATATCCCGAAGTTGCTTTTCTGATGGGCGATCCGTTCAAACCGCACGGGTCAAATTTTGCGGTCTTTGACAACTATATCCACGAACCGTGCTATCTGATGGGTATCATTGCCGGAACCATGACCAAAACAGCCCGCATCGGCATGGTCGGCGGTTATCCGATCGGCGAGGTCAATCGCCTGTTTCATGCTTTTCAGGACGGGGCAAGATCGGCCAATCCCGATATTCAATTCAAGGTCAACTTCATCGGTTCCTGGTACGATCCACCAAAGGCCAAGGAAGCGGCCTTTGCCCAGATTGAGGCGGGCGTGGATATTCTATATGCGGAACGTGCTGGTGTGGTTGATGCGGCCCGTGAAAAAGGCATTCTTGCCTTTGGCAATGTCAACGACATGAACAAGGAGGAAAACGGCACCGATGTGGTGGTAACTTCAGCATTGTGGCACATGGAAAACGCCATCAACCACGGCATTGGCCTGGTGAAGGCAGGCACCTTTGAGGCGGAAGACTACAAGGAGTGGACCATGATGCAAAAAGGTGGTGCCAGCCTTGCTCCCTACTACGAGTTTGAAGACCGAATTCCGGCTGACGCCAAGGCGAAGGTTGAAGTCATAAAGGCTGATATTCTGTCCGGCAAGTTTGTCGTCAACATCAACGACGCAGAGCCGAAATCGACCTATTAACTATTGAACGGGCGGGATTGGCTTTTAACCTCCCCCTTGTGGGGAGGTCGAAGGTGATCGACGATCGGCTTCGGGTGGGGGTAATGTGCGCCACAGCCAAGCTTCGGGTGGGGGTAATGTGCGCCACAGCCAACTTCATTCATTGTCGATGACACTTACCCCCACCCGAACCTTGCCTTCGGCAACGTTCCAGGGTTCGCGCCACGGGTCGCTCCCCGTCCTTCGGACCCCCACAAGGAGGAGGTTAGAAAAATTGCATTATTACCATTAACACCAGCCAACCGGACTCAATCCATTCCATGCCTGTATTGCAGCTAGAAAACATTACCAAGCGTTTTGGCTCCCTTGTGGCCAATGATGCAATCAGTCTTGCTCTGGACAAGGGTGAGGTTCTGGCGCTTTTAGGTGAAAACGGGGCCGGCAAGAGCACCTTGATGAATATTCTCTTTGGCCATTACCTGGCCGATGAGGGCACCATCGAAGTGGATGGCAAGCCACTGCCGCCGGGCGATACAAGGGCTGCGATTGAGGCCGGTATCGGCATGGTGCACCAGCATTTTACCCTGGCTGATAATCTGACGGTACTGGAAAACATCATACTGGGCACGGAATCTTTGTGGTCCTGGCGGCAGAACAACAAGGCGGCACGTGAAAAACTTGCAAAAATGTCAGAAGAATTCGGTCTTGCGATTGACCCTGATGCGGAGGTTGAACGACTTTCGGTCGGTGAGCGCCAGCGGGTGGAAATTCTCAAGGCGCTTTACCGTGATGCGAGGGTGTTGATTTTGGACGAGCCCACCGCCGTATTGACCCCGCAGGAGACTGACGGCCTCTTTACAACCCTGAAAAGCCTCACCAAAAAAGGGCTTGCTGTCATATTCATTTCCCACAAGCTGCATGAAATTCTTGCCATCAGTGACCGGGTTGCCGTGTTGCGGCGTGGGGCGATTGTTGGCGAAGTTGAAACCGCAAAGGCAAACCGCAACATGCTGGCTGAAATGATGGTCGGTGAAAAGGTGACGCGGCCAAAACCACGGGCAATTAAGAGCGGCGCACCGGTTTTGCAGCTTGCTGGAATAACAATTGCCGATGCCCCGTCCGGCACGGGCCTTTTTGATTTGAATCTTACCGTTAACGCCCACGAGATTGTTGGCATTGCCGGTGTTTCCGGTAACGGGCAAAGCGCTCTTGCCGACATGCTTTCCGGGCTGCTGCAGCCAAACAGGGGCACGATCACGTTGAATGATCAAAAGCTGGACCGCACTTCAGCAATAGATATGGTAGACCGAGGTGTCGGGCGCATCCCTGAAGACCGCCATCGCCAGGGCATTGTCGGCGAAATGTTGAACTGGGAAAACATGATCAGCGAGACGGTCACCTCGCCGGAAATTTCAAAATGGCGACAGCTTATTTCAAAGCAGAATGCGATTTCCCGCACCGACAAGCTGATCGAAGAATTTGACGTTCGGTGTGAAGGGGCAAGTGCAGAGACCAAATTGCTCTCTGGTGGCAATATTCAAAAACTCATCCTGGCGCGGGTGCTTTCGCGCAATCCGTCTTTCATTCTGGCCAACCAGCCGGTGCGCGGACTTGATGAGGGGGCGATAGCCTATGTGCAGACCAGGCTGCTGGCGGCCCGCGAACGCGGTGCTGGAATTTTACTGATTTCTGAGGATCTTGATGAACTGCTGGCACTCAGCGACCGCATCGTCGTGATGTATCATGGACAACTGAGTGAGCCATTTGACAATGGAACAAAAACCATTGCCGAAATCGGCCTGATGATGGCCGGGCAGCAAAACCCGCCACCGCCTGCGTTAAAGGACGAGGCAATTCATGCAAATTGAGCCACGCCAGCATGTTTCCGCCCTTCGTGTTGCCCTTGCGCCGGTATCAGCCGTGCTGGCCACAATGGCGATTTGCTCGTTTCTGATCATCTGGGCCGGTGCGCCGGTGCTGGAATCCTGGTATTTCATGATCAAGGGTTCCGTGGGTTCACGTTTTGCATTGAATGAAACGCTTACCCGTTCAATTCCGCTGATTTTCACCGGCCTTGCGGCAGCGGTCGCATTCCGCTCAAAGTTTTATAATATTGGCGCAGAAGGTCAGCTCTATTGCGGCGCACTGGCAGTGACATTTTTTGGAACCGGGATAATTGTTCTTCCGGCCATTTTAATGGTGCCGTTTCTGATGGTTGTGGGCGCGCTGGCCGGGGGATTGGTGCTGCTTGTCCCGGTCCTGCTTAAAACCCATATGAAGGTCGACGAGGTGGTCACCACGCTTCTGCTGAACTTCGTGATCCTGTTGTTTGTATCCTATCTCATTGAAGGTCCGTGGAAAGATCCGATGGCGATGGGCTGGCCCCAGGCCGCCTCTATCATTGATGAAGGAGTAATTCCGCCAATGCTCGCCAAGGGCAGGCTGCATTATGGATTTGTATTCGGGATTGTTGCGGCACTGGCTATATGGGCATTGATGCGGTTTACCGTGTGGGGTTACCAGATCAAGGCGGCCGGGCTTAATGTTACGGCTGCGGCTTTTTCCGGCATCAACATCAACCGGACGATCTTTCGCACTGCCATGATAAGTGGCGGGCTTGCCGGCCTTGCCGGCGTAAGCGAGGTGGCCGGGCTGAAGGGATACCTCACCCTCGATCTGTCGCCGGGCTTTGGTTATACCGGTATCGCCGTCGCCATGTTGGCACAGTTGCACCCGCTGGCTTTTTGTCGGGCATCTATGTCGGTTCCGACGCCATGAGCCGCGCGGTCAATATCCCGACCTATATTGCAGACGTTATCGTCGGCATGTCGGTGCTGGCCATTCTGGTGAGCGTCATGTTGACCCGTTACAGGATAAGGTGGCGGTGATGGTTGGATTAAAAATGATTGCAGCAGACACTAATCTCCTCCTTTGTGCAGGGTTATCGCATATGGAAACAGGCTCTATGATTTCAGGGGAGGGTGCCCCGAAGGGGTGGGTGGGGTTAAAATGCTGCAACAAAAAATGCGCATGGTTGAACTTGCTGAAATTACAAAAGAATTCTGCTTCAATGACGAGTTTGGCGCGACCCCCACCCGACCCTTCGGGTCCCCTGAAAGCGGGGGAGGGAAAACACATCTCAATACCGGATGAATCATCCATTTACGGTAGCCCTCCCCACAAGGGGGAGGTGGAATTTAAGTCCGTCCAGTTCAGGTTCAAACAAGAAAATTATGCCGATGTTTGATCTCTTCGAAATCATCCTTTCAACCGGCTTTTGGGCTGCGAC
>QIIJ01000610.1 GCA_003232595.1 Aurantimonadaceae bacterium
AACGGCGAATAGGTGAGGTAAAATGCGCGTAACGTCCAAGATTGAGCCCGAAATGGCCAATATTCTGCGGATTATACTCCGCCTGGCTCTGGGATCGCAAGACAACCTGATTGACCAGTTCCTCGCTGTCCTTGCCCGCCACTTTTTTTAGTATCTCATTAAAATGGGTGGGTCGCAAACTACCGCCCTTGATCAGCGAAAGCCCCAGGGTTTTGAGGAAATCGCGCAGGGATTCCAGTTTTGCCAATGATGGCGCACCGTGTATCCTGTAAATCAGCGGTTGTTTTTTGCGCTCCAGGGTTTCCGCCGCCGCCACATTGGCCTGGATCATGAATTCTTCCACCAACTTATGCGCATCCAATCTTGGTGGTACTTCGACCCGGTCAACTGTGCCCTCATCATTGAGGATGATTTTGCGCTCAGGCAGATCAAGCTCCAACGGTGCGCGGTTGTCACGGCCCCGCTTCAAACATTGATAGGCAGCCCACAGTGGCTTCAATATTTCATCCAGAAACGGCGCGGTGTGCGGATCAGGCTTGCCGTCAATAGCGCTTTGGGCCTGTTGATAGGAGAGTTTTGCATGGCTGCGCATCATGATGCGGTGAAACTTGTGCGACAATTTACGACCATCTTCGGCAAAGATCATTTCTACTGCAAATGCCGGACGGTCAACATCCTCTTTAAGCGAGCAAAGGTCGTTGGAAATGCGTTCCGGCAACATCGGCACCACCCGGTCCGGGAAGTAGACTGAATTACCCCGTTTAAGTGCTTCACGATCAAGGGCTGATCCAGGACGCACATACCAGGAGACATCGGCAATTGCCACGGTAATGCGAAAACCGCCATCATTGCTGCCGCTGTCGTCGGCAGTGGCGTAAATGGCATCGTCGTGGTCTTTGGCATCGGCGGGATCAATGGTGATCAGCGGTAATGTGCGCCAATCCTCACGCTTGGCCATCGTTGCCGGCCCGGCCCGTTCCACTTCGGCAATAACGTCATCAGGAAATATGTGAGGGATATTGTTGGCATGAATGGCAATCATTGACACCGCTTTTTCTGATGTCAGCGAGCCAATAATATTAATCACCCGCGCCTGCTCGCGGCCATATTTGCCAGAGCGGGTGACCTGCAATTCCACAAGGTCGCCGTCTTTGGCACCTTTGGTGCTCTCCTGATCGACCGCAAGTTCGCGCTGACGGCGTTCGACCGGCTCAATCCAGCCACCGCCATCCTTGCTGCCGTCCCGGTGGTTGCGAAATACGCCCAGTACGGCATCGCGTTCGCGCTCCAGTATTTTCATCACGCGGGCGGAATATTTCCGGCCACCCTCATTGGTAATGCGTGCCAAAACCCGGTCGCCAATGCCTGCAACCTTGCCCTTGCCACGTCCTGAATCACGGCGAATTGAGACAACAGGCGCATCACCTGCATCAATATCGCCATCTGATATCGGCCACCGTACGGGTTTGGCCAGCAACCCGCCCTCCCGATCGCGAGTGACAATATCCAGCACTGTCACAGATGGGAGAGTGCCCGGTTCTCCATAGCCATTCCGCGACTTCTTAATCAGGCCATCTTCTTTGAGTTGCCGCAACAGAACTTTGAGTTCCTTGCGATTGTCCCCGGTGACATTGAAAGCGCGGGAGATATCGCGTTTACTTGTATGGCCCGGGTTGTCAGCGATGTGTTTAAGGATCGCGTCGCGTGTTGGCAGTGTTTTGCCAACACCTTTTCCGCTCTTCAATTTCTGCTTCCCGGCCAATTTCAGCCTTCAGCCCCGGCAGTGGACTTCTTTTTAGCAGCAGGCTTCTTTTTGGCAGTTGTCTTTTTCTTCGCGGCTGCTTTTTTCCTGGGTTTCCTGCCCCCCTTGGCAGCGCGCGCTGCAATCAACTCTACTGCCTGCTCCATTGTCACCGCCTGCGGATCGGTATCTTTTGGGAGGGTCGCATTGACTTTTCCATGTTTTACATAAGAGCCGTAGCGACCGTCCATAACCGCAACCGACCCGCCCAGTTCCGGGTGTTCACCCAGATCTTTCAGGGTCGAGGCTGCACGTCGCCCGCCTCCCTTGGCCGCTTTTTCAGCAATCACCGTTACTGCGCGATTGATCCCGATGGTAAACACATCCTCGACGGATTCCAGATTGGCATACATACCGTCATGCAGAACGAACGGACCATAACGGCCAATACCGGCTTTGATTTCTTTACTGGATTCAGGGTGTTTACCGACAGTTCTTGGCAACGCCAGCAATTGCAGCGCCTTTTCGTAGTCAATTGTATCAGGAGCCCAGCCCTTTGGCAGGCTGGAGCGTTTGGCCTCTTTACCCTCACCGCGCTGAACATAGGGTCCAAACCGGCCTGAACGAAGTGTGATGTCCTCCTCAGTTTCCGGGTCTTTGCCCAAAATCTGTGGGCCATCACCAGCCTGTGCGGTTGCTTCGGCCTCTGCTCCCAGCTGTCGGGTAAACTTGCATTCGGGATAATTGGAACAACCAATGAAGGCACCAAACTTGCCCACCTTGAGGCTTAGTTGCCCTTCCTCGCAGGTTGGGCATTTGCGCGGATCAGTGCCATCTTCCTTTTCGGGAAATGCCAACGGGCCCAAAGCTTCATTGAGCGTATCGAGCACTTCTGAAACCCGCAAGTCCTTGGTCTGGTCAACAGACGCTG
>QIIJ01000585.1 GCA_003232595.1 Aurantimonadaceae bacterium
CCGGACGACCCGGTGGAACGCGAAATATTGGCGGACGACAGCAAGCTGGCCGGCACCGGCGTCGTCGGAATGATCGACCGCGTGTCGCTTTTCACCGGTGAGTTCGTTGCTCTGTGGTCGGTTATTGCCGTGTTTGTCTATTACTACGAGGTGATCGTCCGCTATGTCTTCAATTCCCCGACCAACTGGGCCCATGAGGGTATGTTCCTCATGTTCGGCATGCAATATCTGGTCGCGGGCGCCTATGCCATGCTGACTGAAAGCCATGTGCGGGTCGATATTCTTTATGCCAATTTTTCGCCGCGCGGAAAGGCAATCGTCGACCTTCTGACCTCGGTCTTTTTCTTCATTTTCGCCGGTACGCTCCTGATGACCGGCTGGATATTCGCCGCCGATTCCATCCGCCAGGGCGAGGTCAGCTTCACCGAGTGGGCAATCCAGTACTGGCCGGTCAAAATCGTGATCGTCCTTGGGGCCGTTTTGTTGCTGCTTCAGGGTATTTCCAAGGTCATCAAGGATATATCCCTTGTAGTTACACCAAACGGGGAGATGTCCCGTGGGTCTTGAGATTGAAATCGGATGGCTGACACTCATCATGTTCGGCAGCCTTCTAACCCTGCTGATGGCGGGCCTCCCGCTGGCATTCGTTACCGGTGGCTTGGCGGTCGTTTTCCTATTTATTCTGGGGGATGGAAGAACGCTGAATATCGTTCCGTCCCGCATCTTCCCGTTGATGACGGATTACCAGCTTTCGGCTATCCCGCTTTTCATCTTCATGGCGGCGATGCTTGAACGTGCCGGCATCATCAGGAACATGTTCGATGTGATCTACAAGCTTCTCGGCGGTCTCAAGGGGGGGCTTGCGTCCGCCACGATCATCGCCTCGACAATCCTTGCGGCCATGGTCGGCGTGATTGGAGCGGCTGTGGTCACAATGGGTATCATTGCCCTGCCGGCCATGCTGGCGCGGAACTACGACACCAAAATCGCCATGGGCTCCATCATGGCGGGGGGAACGTTGGGCATCCTGATCCCGCCTTCGATTCTGGCGATCATCTATGCGGTTGTGGCAGAGCAATCCGTCGGCGAATTGTTTGTCGGCGCGGTCTTTCCCGGCCTGCTTCTGTCCGGCATGTACATCATCTATGTCACTGCGCGCAGCTACATAAATCCGGAACTAGGGCCTCCGATACCGATGGAGGAGCGCATCAGCGTTCGGAAAAAATTCTTGCTTATGCGGAAGATGGCGGCGCCGATCACCTTGATCCTCGTGGTTTTTTCAGCCCTGTTTTCAGGCGCCGCCACACCGGTCGAGGCAGCGGGCATCGGAACCTTCGGTTCGTTTATCGTTGCCGCTCTGCATGGTCAGCTTGATTGGCGCACCGTGCGCGAGGCCTGCATTACCACGCTCAAGGCTTCGTCCATGGTGATCTGGATCATGTTCGGCGCGACCATTTTCGTCGGTCTTTATGTGCTGGAGGGTGGGCAGGCTTTCGTAACCGGTGCGTTGCAGGCAACGGGTCTCGGCCCCTGGGGCATTCTCATTCTGATGATGATTATCCTTGTCGTCCTCGCTCGATTGGGTTGGCATCTTTCTTTTGTGCGTGCCGATATTTGTGCCAATCGTCAAGGATCTGGGATTTGACCCGCTCTGGTTCGGCGTCCTCTATCTTGTGAACATGCAGATGAGTTTCCTCTCGCCACCCTTCGGGTATGCGCTGTTTTACCTGCGCGGAGTGGCGCCCTCGCATATCCCCATGTCTGACATCTTCAAGTCGGCTCTACCCTTCCTGGCAATTCAGCTTCTAGGCTTGATAATTATCATGGTCTTTCCAGAAATCATCACCTGGTTGCCGAGGCAGGTTTACGGATGAGGTAAGGTGCTGTTCAATGTCTTGGGGAGTGGATCAGACGTAATCGGCGCAATGACAATGGCCCTGTAGTGCTCCAGAAGTCGGTCTTGCGCGTTTTGGAGGCGGGCCTCGAAGGTTGTGCAAACAACCCCGGATCAACGAATAATACGGCGGAAACAAGCGTAAAACTGGTTCTGCCAACCATCCTAAACCGGGGCGCATTGCCAGAAGCGCCCCTTTTTGATACCGATATAGATTCAGGATTTGCGAACAGTTACTCGCAAAATATGAAATAGACGGAGTCATGTGAGAAATCTAGTCTTCGTAGGAAATTGCTCATGGCTAAAAGTAATCATGGGCCGAAAAATAAATATGGGAGGTAAACGATGCGTTCTTTAATTGTTGCAGTGACGGCAGTTGGCTTTATGGCTGCTACCTCGAGTGCTGTTTTGGCACAGGCTGTATGTGATCCGGGTGAAGTGGTCATCAAGTTCAGCCACGTGACAAATGCCGACAAACATCCAAAGGGCATTGCCGCCACCCTGCTCGCCAAGCGGGTTAACGAGGAAATGAATGGCAAGGCCTGCATGGAGGTTTTCCCCAATTCCAGCCTGTACGATGACAACAAGGTGCTGGAGGCGATGTTGAACGGCGATGTGCAAATGGCCGCACCTTCGCTTTCCAAGTTCGAGAAGTTCACCAAAAAATTCCGGATTTTCGATCTGCCATTTATGTTCAAGGACATCGACGCGGTTGATCGTTTCCAGAAATCCGACGCCGGCCAGGAACTGAAAAATTCCATGGTCAAGCGTGGGTTGAAAGGCCTGGCATTCTGGCACAACGGCATGAAGCAGATGTCAGCCAACATACCGTTGATTAATCCGGGTGATGCCAAGGGTCTGAAATTCCGTGTGCAGGCTTCCGATGTGTTGGTGGCGCAATTCCAGCAGCTTGGTGCCAATCCGCAGAAAATGGCCTTCAAGGAAGTCTATGGCGCCTTGCAGACCAAGGTTATCGACGGGCAGGAAAACACCTGGTCGAACATTTACGGCAAAAAGTTCTTCGAAGTTCAGGATGGTGTCACGGAAACCAATCACGGCATCATCGACTATCTGGTCGTGACGTCAGTGGAGTGGTGGGATAGCCTGGAACCAGATGTTCGGGACCAGTTGGCCCAAATCCTCGCCGAAGTCACCGACACCCGCAATGCGCAATCGACGGCGGTGAACGAGGAAAATAAGCAAAAGATCATTGCCGCCGGCTCGCCGGTGCGTGCACTGACCGCAGAGCAACGCCAGGCGTGGGTCGACGCTCTGAAGCCTGTGTGGAAGAAATTCGAAGCCGACATTGGTGCCGATACGATTGCGGCCGCCCAAGCCGCTAACGGTAGCTAAAACCGGCCGTACAGTTTGACTTAACAAGATGCGCGGCTGGTTATCCAGCCGCGCATTTCTTGGTTTGCGAGGGGGCTTGCCTTGTACGTAAATCAGCAGGGCGCATTTGCCAAAGCGGTCGACAGAATCGAGGAAACGCTAATTGCGCTGCTTCTCGGCCTGATGACATTGATAACGTTCGCCAACGTTGTGGCGCGCTATGTATTCAACAGCAATATCCTCTGGGCGCTGGAAGCAACCGTTTTTTTGTTTGCCTGGCTGGTGCTGCTGGGCGTCGGCTATGGGGTGAAACACTCGCTTCATATCGGTATCGATGTGATGGTCAAAATGTTCTCGCCCGGTACCCAAAAAAAAATCACACTTGCCGCAACGGCAGCCTGCATTGCCTTTGCCCTATTGATGTTGAAGGGGTCGTGGGACTACTGGTACCCATTCGTCACAACGCGGGCGTTCTTGGAAACCAATGATGTGCCCATGCCCGGTTTCCTGCAATTTTTGGCCGATCTCCTAAATGAGGGTGAACGCTACGAAAAGATTCCGCGTTTTATTCCCTATTTTGTCCTGCCGCTGTCGATGTCGCTGATGACCTGGAGGTTCTTTCAGGCCGGATGGCGGGTGTTTACAGACCAACAAAATCTTGTCATCGCCAGCCACGAGGCGGAGGAGTTGCTGGAAGAAGTCCGAGCCGATGCAACGCATGATTCCGCAACGCATGATTCTGGCAATGGGGACGCTAAACCATGACCGTTGTTCTTCTATTCGCAATGGTCATTGGCCTCATGTTCATCGGCGTGCCGATCGCCGTGTCGCTGGGTCTTTCCAGTGTCATTTTCTTGTTGCTGTTTTCCGAATCCTCCCTGGCATCGATTGCGCAAACACTGTTTTCCGCTTT
>QIIJ01000333.1 GCA_003232595.1 Aurantimonadaceae bacterium
CAGGTGGCTAGTGTTGGACTGACTGAAGAGCAGGCACGGGCAGCAGGTTTTGACGTAAAAACATCAGTTCTGACGCTCGACAACGTACCGCGCGCACTTGCAGCGCGTGATACAAGAGGGCTGTTCAAACTTATTGGCGATGCCAAAACCAAAAAACTGCTTGGGGCGCACATTCTGGCACCGGAAGGAGCCGACAGCATTCAAACGGCGGCAATAGCAATCAGGGCGGGCATGACCTATGAAGAATTGGGCTCAATGATATTTCCATACCTGACAACAGTCGAGGGACTGAAGCTGGCTGCGCAGACATTTGATATGGACGTAAAAAAGCTTTCCTGCTGTGCCGGGTAAATTCCTGCATTAACGATGGCTGATTGCCTGCCCCTGACCATCCTGTAAACTGTGCCAATAACACGATGCCATAGGCCATGAAGCCAATTGGTAGTGAACTGGCCATTGAAAAATTTGCACCATTTTTCTTTCCCGAGCTTGACTCATGTGATGGCTGCTGCGCAACAATTGGTCAAAATGATCGGGAGAATTGCACCATGATGGGTCAGGAGAGTAACAACGAGATTACCCTTGTTGGTGCCGATCAGCCGGCTGGCAGGGTTTTGCGTCAATACTGGATGCCAGCAGCATTAAGCGATGAATTGGCGGGCGCGCGTCCGGTGGTTCCGGTGACACTGATGGGCGAAAAGCTGGTGCTGTTCCGCGATGAAAGCGGTACGCTTGCTCTGATGGGTCGTCATTGCCCCCATCGCGGGGCCGATATGTGTTTCGGACGGCTTGAGAACAACGGGTTGCGCTGCCCGTTTCATGGTTGGCATTTTGACGTGAATGGCCAGTGTGTTGAGCAACCGGCGGAACCGGAAGGTTCCCGGATGCATGAGAATATTCGTGCGGTTTCCTATCCGGTTGTGGAGATAAACGGTGTTATTTTTGCGTTCATGGGCAAGGGAAAGCCACCGGAACTGCCATCACTTGATTGTTTTGTCGCTCCCGACAGCCATGTTTTTGCTTTTAAGGGGCTGTGGCAATGCAATTGGCTGCAGGCGCTGGAAGTGGGCATTGACCCTGCCCACGCATCGTTTTTGCATCGTTTTTTACAGGATGAGGATCCGAAGGATTCTTATGGCAAGCAGTTTCGCGATGCAGCACCCGGTACCGATATGCCGATGACGCAGATATTGCGTGAATTCCCGCGTCCGGAAATCTCAGTGGAAGATACTGAATTCGGTTTGCGGCTGACGGCTTTGCGTGATCTCGGCAATGGCCATACCCATGTGCGTATTACCAACCAGATATTTCCCTGCGCCATCACCATCCCGATGTCGAGCGAGATGACGATTACCCAATGGCATGTGCCAATTGATGACCACAATTGTTATTGGTATTCAATGTTCACCAGCTTTGGTGCACCTGTCGACAAGGTAAAGATGCGCGAGCAGCGGTTAAAAGAGCATTCGCTACCGGACTATGCGCCACTAAAAAACCGGCAGAACAATTATGGCTACGACCACCAGGAGCAGGAAAATCTTACCTATACGGGCATGGGACTGGATATTAATGTGCATGACCAGTGGGCATGTGAATCGATGGGTTCAATTCAGGATCGGCGTGATGAGCATCTTGGCAAGAGCGATGTGGCAATCATCGCCTATCGTAAAAAATTGCGGGCGGCGATTGCTGCTGCCAGTACAGGAGAGCTGAACAGCCTGCCGATGGGCAACGGGCGCGTCAGCGACATCAAGGGGCCGGTTGCCATTGACACGATTGCTCCGAGCGATAAATGGCAGGACACATGGAAGCTGGCCGATGAGGAACGTCGTACAGGCTCAAAATGGAATTCAATGCTATAAGTGAATCTATCTATAGATTTCAAAACACCGCTAATTACAAGAATCTTGAATTATGACGAATCCCGACAACGCTGCTACATTTTCGTCTGCCCATTGGTCAGATCAAGATAATATTGCTGCAGAAGCCGTTTTGAAGCTGGTCAGTGACAAGTCTCTTGAAGCTATCCGTATTGTCTTTGTCGACCAGCATGGCATCACCCGCGGTAAAACCATCGTTGCTTCGGCATTAAAATCAGCCTTCGACAGTGGTGTGGCCATGACATCAACATTGCTGTTGAAGGATACATCGCACGCAACAGTCTTTCCAGTTTGGGGAAAGGATGCAGGCTTTGGCGAAGGGGTGATGACGGGAGCATCCGACTTTCTCATGCTGCCGGATCCAACAACCTTCAAGGTGCTGCCATGGTCAGAAAAAACCGGCTGGATGATCAGTGATATCTATTACGCCAATGGACAGGAAATTGAATTTTCCACACGCGGAATTTTATCAAAAGCACTGGCGAAACTGAATGCCACCGGCATGGAATTTGTGTCCGGCCTTGAAGTGGAATTCTACGTATTGAAACTCGATGATCCGCGCCTTGAGCATGAGAACTCAAACCGGCCTGAGGACCCGCCAAAAACCAGCCTGCTTTCCCATGGATACCAATATCTGACAGAAAACCGCTACGACCAACTTGGCGATGTGATGGAGTTGCTGCGTCGCAATGCGGTGGCGCTGGAGCTTCCTTTACGTTCAATGGAGTCTGAATTCGGCCCGAGCCAGTTTGAATTTACATTCGATCCACTCCTGGAACGGGTTCTGCTGATATGATGGTTTTATTTCGTAACATGGTGAAACAGGTTTGCCGTCGCAACGGATATCATGCGACTTTTATGTGCCGGCCGAATTTCAAAAACTCGATGGGTAATGGCTGGCACCTGCATCAGTCGTTGATCGATGTGAAAACCGGTGCCAATCTGTTTGTGCCGGAGCCGGGCCAGGAAGTATCTTTAACAGGCGGTCAATGGATCGCAGGGCTTCTGGACCATGCGAGCG
>QIIJ01000005.1 GCA_003232595.1 Aurantimonadaceae bacterium
AAATCAGCCACACTTTTTTTATCACGCCAATATGCGCTGGAATATGGCGGTGATGGAATTCGCGCCAATGCTGTTAATGCCGACCGCATCAGAAGCGGCCTTTTGTCCAGCGAAATGATTGCCTCACGTTCAAAAGCCCGCGGACTGAGCGAAGCTGAATATCTGTCAGGCAACCTTCTTGGGCAGGAGGTCACCGCCGATGATGTAGCCCAGGCGTTCCTGCACCAGGCGCTGGCATTAAGAACCACCGCGGATGTGACCACAGTTGATGGTGGAAATATCGCAGCTGTATTGCGATAATTAGTCCAAACCGCGCTACCAGGCACAGTGTCCCGCCACTCAAGATTTGTTTTGCAAGGCTGGTTTAGGATTTGCTGCACCTGTCAGCACTATCGCCAAACCCGTGACAGCACTTTTTGTTCGCTGCCAAAAATTCTACTGAATTTGGAACAAATGCAGGAAATCTGCGCTGAACGCCAAGACGCCACGTAATTTATCAACAGTATTGACTATTAGTTCTTCCCTTGACATGGGCAAAAAACACCCTAAGATTTTAGTCAAATTGTAATTATTTGGGAAATTCTTTTGTGGAAAGGCAAAAATATCGATCATTCCAACTCCATGATTCTTCGTGCCATGCAACGCGATGGCTCCCTGTCGCAACGCGAACTGGCCGATCGTGTAAACCTGTCATCCAATGCCTGCTGGAATCGGGTGCAGAATCTTAAAAAACAGGGCGTAATCCTCGGCCAGACCGTAAAACTGGATCGCGAGAAACTCGATCTGGGTCTGGTTGTGTTTGTGATGTTGCGAACACGTCACCATTCTGTGGATTGGCTGGAAAAGTTTCGCAAGCATGTGTCAGGCATTCCTGAAGTGATCGATTTTTTCCGCATCGGGGGCGATTATGATTACCTGCTGAAGGTGATTACCCGGGACATGAAGAGCTATGACGAGGTTTATCAGCGCCTGATTTCCAAGGTCGAGCTTGCTTCGGTAACATCTTACTTTGCAATGGAAGCGATTGAGGAGCAACGCCCGCTCCCAATTCCCGGCCCGACGAGTTTTAAGAGTTTCAAACACATCAGTTGAAAAACCGCAAAATAGGAAGGAGGCAAATTTGGAGATACCGGTAAAAATCGCGTTCGATATGCTCGCGTTTGCTTCCATCATGGTGCTGATCGTTGGCGGCCTTGCGGTGATTGCCAGCCTGATGGGCATTTTCAATCTGGGGCATGGCGAGTTTGTGCTGCTGGGTGCCTATACGGTCTATCTGTTTCACACATGGGGTTTGCCGACATGGTACGGCATGCTGATTGCACCATTTGTTGTGGCAGTTTTCGGGTTGTTCATCGAAGCATTTGTCATCAGGCGCCTCTACACAGCACCGATCATTGCCATGCTTGCAACTTTTTCAATTGGCATGGTCATTCGCGAAACCGTAAGAGTGTTGATTGGTGGCCAGTATTATTCAATTGATGGCCCCTTCCCGGGTGCTTATGAACTGGGCGGCATGAATTTTTCGATCTGGCGCACCGTGATTATTGTTGTGACAGTTTTTGTGATGCTGGGATGTTATTTGTTCCTGACGCGCTCCAGCATCGGCTTGCAGATACGCGGTTCACTTGAGAATCCAGCTCTGGCGCGGGCTTCCGGCGTCTCCACCAAACGGCTATATTCATTGACATTTGCTTTTGGTGCAGCACTGGCCGGACTTGCCGGGGCACTGATGGTGCCACTGTTCTCGTTATCTGCCGATCTGGGGGTACAATTTCTCGTCCAGGCATTCCTTTCGGTAATGCTTGGCGGAATGGGCACATTTCAGGGGCCAATTGTAGGCGGAGCCATTTTGGGGGGCATGGTTCCGGGTTTTCAATGGCTCAGGGAGATACCGGTGATTGTAGACTATATCAGTCCGGTGATTGCAGAAGTGCTGCTGTTTGTGGCAGCTCTAATATTCGTAAAATTCAGACCACAAGGTCTGATAAGCCAAGGGAGGAATTAGTAATGACCAATGAACAATACAACAATAATCCAAAAGACATGTCACGCCGATCATTCTTGACAGGAAGTAGCGCACTTGCAGTCGCAGGCTGGACAGCTGTTGCAGGCGGGTGGGTTTTATCACCCAGATGGGCACATGCGGCCGGGCCGATCAAAATGGGTATCGCCACTGATATCACCGGCTCGATTTCCCATGCCGGCAATGCCTGCTGGCAAACTGCCCAGTTTGTGGTCGGGCGGATCAACGACGCAGGCGGTATATTGGGAAAACCGGTTCAGTTGTTCCTTGAAGATACCGCATCCGATGAAGGTAAGGCAGTCGGCAATGTGCGACGACTGATTCAACAAAACAAAGTCAATGTCGTCGTCGGCGGGATTACATCCTCAATGCGTGAGGCGATAAAAAACCCGATCGTGCGCCGCGGCAAAACTTTGTATATTTACCCGCAACTTTATGAAGGCCAGGAATGCACGGAACATCTCTATGCAACCGGTCCGACGCCGGCCCAGCAATGTGCAAAGCTGTTGCCATATTTGATCAAACAGGGTGCAAAACGTTTTGCCATGCCGTCTGCCAACTATCGCTGGCCGCAACTGCTGAATGTATGGGCGCGTAAGGTCATTGAAGAAAATGGCGGCGA
>QIIJ01000436.1 GCA_003232595.1 Aurantimonadaceae bacterium
CACTGCTAAGAACCTTTAGCCAGATAATCCAGTTGGAGAGAATAATGACCGGTGATAATTTTAATATGTCGATGCGGAAATTTCTAAAGCATGTGGGAGTGACCTCACAACAGCAATTGGAAAAAGCGGCGGACGGTTTGCCCGCGGGTACAACATCGTTGAAAGCGAAAATGGTCCTGACGGTTGAAGGATCTGATCTGGAGCACATTGTTGAAGGGACTATCGAACTTGATGATTGAATCCCGATGACCCGGTTGGCTTTACCCCCTCTGCTCAACGGCATTTGCGTAAACAACCCTTTTCAAACCGCTGTTGAACAGGTGCGGATGCGGAAGGCGGGTGCGGGAGACCTGTTCTGGTCGAATGAAGAGGATACGGCAATTCTTGCAATTGTGCTCGAGCCTGAAGTCCCCTTAAGCCGGGCTGTTGAAATGGTTCCCCTGGCAACGGTTGCGCTAAGCGATTGTCTGGCTATTCTGTTGCCGCCAAAAGTTGCTGTCCAGTTTCGCGACCACCATCAGATCATTTTGAATGGCGGGATTGTGGGCGGCGTCAGGGCGGCCATTGCCAAAACTCGGACAGCCAATGAAATACCGGACTGGCTTATTGTGGAAATCGCTGTGGTGCTGCGGCGTGAAGATGCGGAATTTGAGCCCGGCACCCGGCCCGATGTTACAACACTGGCTGAGGAGGGCTGTGAAGATTGCAGCCTTAACCGGTTTATCGAAACTTTTGCCCGACATTTTCTTTCCTGGCTGGCTGCCTGGGATAGCGAAGGGTTTGCACCGGTTGTGCGGGCATGGAAAGTGAAGGATGAGGATGAAAACGACCCTGATTTGCAGACGGTTCTCAGGGAAATCACACTGTTTGAGAGTATAAAGTCGGATGGTTAGTCTGCTGAAATCAATTCGCTTTGATGAGTCCGATGACAATGTATTTCCCATTGTGGCGATTGAGCATGAATGGGCAATTTCCTGTGCCTTCCAGTTTTGTGACCGGCAATGGGATGATATGGACGGCAAGACGCGCCAGGCATTTAACAGCGGCTTTCTCGGGCTGACATCGTTTGGATATTCAACCTTCGGCGTCACCGCAGACATAAGCTCCTTGGAATTTGGAGAGATTGAGCTGATATTGGCCAAACATGTATTTGAAAATTATGGCGCGCCCGATTTGCAGGCCGCGATGGGGGCAGCAAAACAGGAAATTGAATTTACCATCGGGCTTTGTGCCGATGTGCCGCCTGGCACCATATTTTCAGTCAGCCGCGAATTCACGGTTGATGGCCGTATCAAGGAAGGTTTCCACCAGGTCCAACTTGATGAAAACCACATCCAGCACGGCAAAATCTGGGACATTGTTGATGATTAGCGACTGCTGTTCGTCACGCTCGGGCTTAGACTGCGGCATTTTTACTTGGAAGCAGTCAGGCTGCGAAGAGCAGTCCGATGCGAATGCATCGCTCCCGCGAAGGCTGGGGCGCAGCCCCAAATGGCCGTGAGCGAAAGTAACCGGAGCGATTCTGTCAAAGACGGACACGCTCTAATGCCTTGTCGGCTCGTCATCCTCATCAAGGTTATCGGCAGCCGTCATGACCCGTGGCACCTGGCCGAGTATCATAGGGTCATCGCTGGTCATTGCCATTGCTTCAACGCGGCAATCTTCGCACATTTTCAACATCGCCAATTGCTCGCTGGTTTGAAACATCGGATTGTTGCCCTGAAGAATACCGATAACCTTGTCAACAGCAGCCCTTGAACCAAACGGCTTGCCGCATTCGCTACATTCCAGTGGCTCGTCCTCGTTGAGAATGACCGGTGTAAGTGCCGATTTGCCAAAGTTATAGCGCGGAGTGAGGCTGATGGCGTTTTCCGGGCAGGTCACCCGGCATAACCCGCACTGGACACAGGCCTGCTCGGTAAAGGTAACCTGCGGGCGGTTTTCATTGTCGCCAAGTGCATTGACCGGGCAGGCACCAATGCAGGCCAGACACAATGTACAGCTTTCGGCATTGATCGATATTTCGCCGTAAGGGGCATTTGCAGGCAACGCCAAAACGTCCAGCCCGCCGTCCACCATGGCGTTGAGATTGGACAGGGCAAGGCGGACCGTTTCACGCTTGTTTCTGCTAGCCGTAATCGTTTTGGGTTGAGGCATATCGGCCGGTTGAATATCAGCCAGCATCGTCGCAACCACATCGGGGTCATCCTCATTCAACAAAGCAACCTGTATGCCCTTATCATAGTGCATTCCGCGCAGAAACGAGTTGGTCAGTTCAATCTGAAATTCAAGCGCCGCCATTTCTGTGCTTTTTTTGACCGGTGCAAGAACAACAATATTTTGCACGCCCGAGGTAAAGAAGGCACAAAATGCATCATGACCGATATGGGCAACCGAGTGCACCGAAAAGGGAAGTACATTTTCAGCCAGCCCTTCTCCATAGCGGGCCAGGGCTGAAATCAACTCGCTGCCGTGATCCTGTTCATGAACCAGCAGGACCGGATTTTTACCGCCCGCATCAAGATAGGCAGAAAGCAGCGCCTGGCAGCGGCCAACAAGGTCAACTCTGTCGGGATAGGCGTAGGCAATAGCCCCGGTCGGACAGCTTGCAGAGCAGTGTCCGCAACCATCGCAGATCTCGTTATTTACAACGATACCATCGCCGTTTGAAAGAATTGCTGAAGTAGGACAGTTATCAATGCAGTTGGAACAACCCGGCTGACCGCTGCGGGAATGGGCGCAAATCGACTGGTCGTAGGAGACAAAGATCGGTTTTTCGAATTCACCAACCAGATCAACAATGTCAAACATCGCTTCGGCAATTGCGACCGGGTTTTGCGGGTCAACATGGAGATAGCCATCCCGGCCATGCGCTGCACCCAGCAAAGGCATGCC
>QIIJ01000581.1 GCA_003232595.1 Aurantimonadaceae bacterium
GTCATGCTCGTTGAGGCTGCACCTCTTGCCGGTGCATTGCGATTTGAAATGTTGAGCAAGGGCCGAAAATCGGATGCCCTGCCGCGTTCAAGACGAACGGGAGCGCGTCGAAGCGGGCAACCCGGTGGTCAAAAACGGTTCTCTCACAAGGGTCCGCCCAAAAAGGGGCGCAGCCGCAGAGGCTGACAAAAAGGAATAAGAACATGACGGAATTTGTTGAATACCATGAAATAAAACGTCCTGTACTGCGTTCGATTGGGCGAGGGTTGTTGTGCAAATGTCCGGCCTGCGGCAAGGGGTCAGCCTTCAATGGATACCTGAAAATCAGGGATAGTTGTCTTTCGTGCCACGAAGAACTCAGTCACCATCGTGCCGATGATTTTCCACCATATCTGACAATTTTCATTGTTGGCCATATCATTGTAGGTTCAATGCTGCTCGTCGAGCGCTCCACCGATATTTCAACAGGTGTTCATCTGGCAGTCTGGATTCCGTTGACAATCATACTGAGTTTGGCACTATTGCGACCGTTAAAAGGTGCAGTTGTCGGTATGCAATGGGCAATTAGAATGCACGGATTTGGTTCGGGTGATGACTTTGTCAACGCCGATGAAGAAGATAGACTTTATTGATGAAAAACATGAGCAGGGTGGAAATTAACAAGGCAACAAATCACTCTGCTACCGAAAGAAATCCCTATATGCGTCCAAAGGATTCAGCTACTCTGATCCTGATCGATGGTAAACCAGGTAACCATCGCATTGTCATGGGTCGACGGCATATGCGCCATAAATTTATGCCCGGGCTTTTTGTGTTTCCCGGTGGTCGGGTCGACCGGGGTGACGGGTTGGTTCCGACACCCGATGCGCTGCATCCCGAGGTTGAAAAGAAGATACTGTCCCAAATGAAAGGCCGCCCGACACCGCGCCGTGCGAGAGCGCTGGCTTTGGCTGCAATCCGTGAAACCTATGAGGAAGCGGGGTTGTTTCTGGGTCGGAAATCAGCATTCGAAACTAACCAGGAGGATTGGCAGGCTTTTGCCGACAGGGGAATTGCCCCGTGCCTTTCCAACTTGCGTGTGGTGGCAAGGGCAATTACCCCGCCAGGCAGAACGCGCCGGTTTGATGCCTGGTTTTTTGCAGCCTTTACCAGTGAAATTGCTGACCGTTTGCCGGAGGGCAGGGGACCGACTGACGAACTGGAAGATCTGCACTGGCTGAGTTTTGATGAGGCAAGAAAACTGGAGTTGCCGCGAATTACCCAGACTGTAATTGGTGAGCTGGAAACCCGGCTACGCAACGACCCACAACTGGACCCCACGACCAAAGTACCTTTTTATTACCTGCGCGGGGACAAGTTTCAGCGTGATTTGCTCTAAGAGTCTGATTTAAATGTCCGGTGCCAGCCCTCTCCCCCTGCCCAACCACCCCACAGGGTACCGTTATCGGGTGGTTGGGCAGGGGGAGAGGGCGGAATTGACGTCTAAAAGTCTCTTCTGGAGACTTTTAAATCGGACACTAAGCGCCAAACACCCGCTCAAAGATCGTATCCACGTGTTTGGTGTGATAGGTCAGGTCAAATTTCTCGCGGATTTGCTCCTGGTTAAGGGCTGACATAACTTCTTTGTCAGCCAGCAGTTCATCCTGGAAATCTTTACCCTCTTCCCATACCTTCATGGCATTGCGCTGAACAAGGCGGTAGGCATCTTCACGCGATACACCAGCCTGGGTCAGGGCCAGCAGTACCCTTTGAGAATGAACAAGGCCGCGGAACTGGTTGAGGTTTTTCTTCATGTTTTCAGGATATACAACGAGCTTTTTCATCAAACCGGTGAGCCTCACCAGTGCAAAATCCAGGGTAATCGTTGCATCAGGCCCGATCATGCGCTCAACAGAAGAATGTGAAATATCACGTTCATGCCATAGGGCCACATTTTCCATGGCTGGCTGCGCGTAGGACCGAACCATGCGGGCAAGGCCAGTGAGATTTTCGCTTAATACCGGGTTGCGTTTATGGGGCATGGCCGATGAACCTTTTTGGCCCTTGGAAAAGAATTCTTCCACCTCCAGAACTTCCGTGCGTTGCAGGTGACGGATTTCCACCGAAAGCCGCTCAATTGAAGAGGCAATGACGCCAAGGGTTGAAAAATACATGGCATGACGGTCACGCGGAATAACCTGTGTCGAAATTGGTTCTGCTTTAAGACCCAGAGCCTTCGCCACATGTTCCTCGACATACGGATCAATATTGGCAAATGTGCCTACCGCACCGGAAATTGCGCAGGTTGCGATTTCTTCGCGTGCCGCGATTAGCCGCTTTTTGCAGCGCTCGAATTCTGCATAGGCCTGTGCCATTTTTAATCCGAATGTTATCGGTTCAGCATGAACGGCATGCGAGCGGCCAATGCAAATCGTATCTTTGTGCTCCAGAGCCCGGGTTTTAAGCACCGCCAGCAGATCGTCCAGACCGTTTAGAAGCAAATCGGCAGCCTTGACCAGTTGCACGCTAAAGCATGTATCCAGTACGTCGGATGAGGTCATGCCCTGATGGATAAACCTTGCATCATCGCCAACAATTTCAGCCAGATGGGTCAAAAATGCGATCACATCATGTTTGGTTTCGCGTTCAATCTC
>QIIJ01000249.1 GCA_003232595.1 Aurantimonadaceae bacterium
CAGTTCAAGTGTGGTTGCAAGGTCTGGGGAAGCGGCAATTTTCCAGGCTGTCAGCCCCGTTCCCTCAATCCCGCTCTGCTATCAGGCCACCGGGGTGGCCCGATGCTCATGCATCGCCCTCGCGGAGGCTGGGGCAAAGCCCCAAATGGCCGTGAGCGAAAACAAACCAGCGATTCCATCAAAAGATGAAACGCTATAGATTGGCGCTTGCTGTTTTTGATTATTGCCAACAAACAGCAACATTACCCTTGCATCCGTTAAAATGATGGTTAAATAGATATCTGTATGAAGCCGACCCGGCGTTAGCCATTGATGAGCGCGCACGAAATCATGACCGGCTTCATCAAATCAGCGTAAACTCGATTAATTCGGGGGTGCAAACAGATTGAAGTGAGGGGTGGACCGCCTGTCGGGCGTTCTGACCACTCCTTTTGTTGTTTCACCTCAGATGTTTCCGAACCTGAAAGGGGCGTTGTAGCAGATTTTGCAATCCTGTCGGTAACCATCCAGTGGCGACCCTTGCGGTTACTTCGATGTTTTTCAATGGCTTACACGGTCGGATTGCTGACAAACACAGCCCTTTTGGACCAAGGCGGTCGATCAGGGTTAATCAAGAATTAAGCGGCAGGATTTATTGCCTGTGTGATTGATTCGTATTTTTGGGCGGCGGTTTTGGGCACAATGTTCCAGAGCTGATCAATACCTGCAGGTGGTGGCACTGGTAAACCTGCGATGGAGACTAATTAATGGCAACTTCGACTAAAGTCAGGGAAAAGAAACCAGAGGAGACCGGCAGCGACCAGCCACTTCTGGATATGAACAATGCAGCCGTGAAAAAAATGATCAAATCCGCCAAAAAGCGCGGTTTTGTGACGGTGGATGAATTGAATTCCGTGATGCCGTCCGATCAGGTCAATTCAGAACAGATTGAAGATATCATGTCGATGTTGTCCGAGATGGGCATCAATGTGGTTGAAGCCGAAGACAGCGATGATACCTCTGGTGAATCCGGCGGAGCTATTGTTGAAGCAACCAAAAAAGAGGTTGCGACTGTTGCCCGCAAGGAACCAACAGACCGCACCGATGATCCGGTGCGAATGTATCTGCGCGAAATGGGCACGGTGGAGCTTTTGTCGCGCGAGGGCGAAATCGCTATCGCCAAGCGCATTGAGGCTGGTCGTGAGACAATGATTGCCGGTCTTTGTGAAAGCCCGCTGAGTTTTCAGGCGATCATCATCTGGCGCGATGAGCTGAATGAGGGCAATATTCTGCTGCGCGATATTATTGCGCTTGAGGCAACCTATGCCGGGCCCGATGCCAAGCAGAATGTGCCGGTTAATCCAAATGCCCCGGCATCGGTTGCCGAAGCGGTGCGTCAGGGTTCGGGCGGCGAACATTCGCCGGAAGCAATTGCCCGGCGCAAGGCGATTGCCGAGGGGCGTGACCCGGAAGAAGCGGTTCGTGCGCTGCAAGGCACCAAAAACGAGCCGGAGAGCGAGGAGAATACCTCTGAAGAATCATCCGAAGATGACGAGGATGATGAAGATGACGAGGATATGGAAAGCGCCCTGTCACTGGCTGCCATGGAAATGGAATTGAAGCCGCAGGTTCTGGAAATCTTTGATTCGATCGCCTCCAACTACAAAAAGCTGCGCCGGTTGCAGGAACAGCATGTGGAAAAACGGCTGATCAACAAGACATTGTCGCCGGCCCAGGAGCGGCGTTATAAACAACTGAAAGAAGAGATTGTTGAATCGGTTAAAAGCCTGGAATTGAACCAGAACCGCCTCGATGCGCTGGTTGAGCAACTCTACGACATCAACAAACGGCTGGTGCGAAACGAAGGCCAACTGCTGCGGCTGGCTGAATCCTACAATGTATCGCGTGAGAGTTTCATCAAGGAATATCAGGGGGCAGAGCTTGATCCAAACTGGATCCGCCGCATAGCCTCGCTTGCCGCAAAGGGCTGGAAGGAATTCACCCGCGAAGAAAAAGCCACCATCAAGGAACTGCGCAGCGAAATCCAGATGCTGGCGGCTGAAACCGGGCTGGAGCCGCAGGAATTCCGCCGCATTGTCCACATGGTGCAAAAAGGCGAACGCGAAGCCGCCATTGCCAAGAAAGAAATGGTTGAGGCCAATCTACGGCTGGTGATTTCGATTGCCAAAAAGTACACCAATCGCGGGTTGCAGTTCCTTGATCTCATTCAGGAAGGCAATATCGGCTTGATGAAGGCGGTCGACAAGTTTGAATATCGCCGTGGATACAAATTTTCGACCTATGCCACCTGGTGGATTCGCCAGGCGATCACCCGCTCGATTGCCGACCAGGCCCGCACCATCCGTATTCCGGTGCACATGATTGAGACAATCAACAAGATTGTCCGCACCTCACGCCAGATGCTGCACGAGATTGGTCGGGAACCGACACCGGAAGAACTCGCCGAAAAACTTGCCATGCCTTTAGAAAAAGTGCGCAAGGTGTTAAAAATCGCCAAGGAGCCGATTTCGCTTGAAACACCGATTGGCGATGAGGAAGATTCACATCTTGGCGATTTTATCGAAGACAAAAACGCCATGCTGCCGATTGATGCGGCAATCCAGTCCAACCTGCGTGAAACCACCACA
>QIIJ01000261.1 GCA_003232595.1 Aurantimonadaceae bacterium
CGGCAATTTTGGCATTGGGCTTGACGTTGACGAATTTAACGGCATCCGGTTCGAAGCCGAGAACCTTGGCAATTGCCGGCCACATCTGGCGCGCGGCATCAAACGGCGGATTGCCTATTGTTTTGCCCTTTAGGTCTTCAAAGTTCTTGATACCGCTCGATTTGTCCCAATAGATACCATAGGGTGAATTTGCATAGATATTCATCACTGCAACGATATCCACACCTTGTCCAATGGCCCTCAATACGGTCGGCAGATCGGCAATTCCAACTTCATTGCGCCCGATACCGACTTTTTTTGCCGATGCACCAGAGCCGGTGCCGGTTTCGATATTCAGCTCAATGCCGGCATCCTTGTACCAGCCCTGTTCCCTTGCCCAGTAAATTGGTGAATGGTCTCCGCCGGGTACCCAGTTTAATACCAGATTAATCTCGGCAGCCGCAGAGTGCGCAATACCGGCCATAAATACCATTATGGCAGTCACAATCCCTGTTATGGTTGACTTGAAATTTGACATAACCTCTCCCTTTTTGCGTTGAATTGTTTCAACCTTTTAGTTGAGTGTAAATTACCACGAAATGGCGAGAATATCAACCGTTTAGTTATAACAGCTTGAGTATTTGAAAATTTCGATTAAAACTGAATACCAGAAACACAAAAGCCAACAGCAATAGGGTGCTAATGAAGATGAGCAATTCAGCCTTGCGCAAAATTTCGATTATTGTTCTGGTTCATGTAGCTTTTGTCGGAGTCTGGTGGGGCGCGATCATTTTTGGTGATATCCCGACCTATATTCTGCCGACCCCGTGGGAGGCATTGCAAACGCTTAAGATACAACTGGATGTTACATTTCACCGCAACCAGCCAGGAAATATTTGGCGGTTACATTCTGGCAGCCGTTGTCGGGGTAGCCGTCGCTGTATTGTTCTCCTGGTCAAGAACAATCGATGAAATATTGATGCCGCTTCTGGTAACCCTGAACATGATCCCCAAGGTCGCCATGGCGCCGTTGTTTATTGTCTGGCTGCGTTTTGGGGTTGAAACCAACATCATCATTACGTTCACAATCTGCTTTTTTCCGATTCTGTTGAACACGGCGCGCGGCATGCGCGAAGTTGAGCCGGACTTGCTTGATCTGGTGCGTTCCCTGCACGGGTCGAAATGGCAGCTGTTCATAAAAATTCAACTTCCCGGAGCGCTGCCCTATATATTCTCCGGCCTGAAAGTTGCTTCTGTATTGGCTGTTGCCGGCGCCATTGTCGGCGAGTTCATTCAATCGGACAGAGGTCTTGGCTATTTTATGCTGATAACACAGGAAGCGCTCAACACTGATGCGATGGTGATGGCGCTATTGCTGGTGACGCTGATTGGCGTGGTTCTTTATGGAATTATCATTCTGCTGGAGCGCATATTTGTCGTTCAGGATGCAAGGGTTGAATAGGCAGACATGATGGAAAATCCATTTATCTCACTAAAAAATGTTTCCAAAATTTATCACACCAGGAACGTCGAATTCGAGGCGCTCAGGGATGTCACCATGAACATCGCTGAAGGCGAGTTGATAAGTCTTGTCGGGCCGTCCGGCTGCGGAAAATCCACTTTGTTGAAGATACTGGCCGGGCTGCATGAGCACAGCGGTGGTGAGGTAACAATAGGTAGCAAGCGCACTCCCTTTGATCCCAAAAGAGATGTTGGCATGGTGTTTCAGCAACCGCTGTTGCTTAAATGGCGCAGGATTTTGCACAATGTCCTGTTGCCGGCGGAAATTCTCGGGCTACCGGCAAAAGAGTCAAAAGAGCGGGCGCGGTTTTTGCTGAACATGGTGGGCCTTGATGGATTTGAGGACAAATATCCCTATGAACTTTCCGGTGGTATGCAACAGCGCGCGGCAATTGCCCGTGCGCTGGTACATGATCCAAAACTGGTGCTGATGGATGAACCGTTTGGTGCGCTGGATGCGCTCACCCGCGAAAAAATGAACCTCGAACTGCTTGATATCTGGCGAAAAAGCCAAAAAACGATCATCTTCGTAACCCACGGCATACAGGAAGCAGTGCTGCTTGGAACCCACGTTGCTGTTATGAGTGCGTCACCGGCGCTTCTGGCTGACTATTTTGAAGTCGATCTGCCGCATCCCCGCAAACTGGAAATGAAAACCAGCGAAAAATTCGGTGCCTATTCGAACCGGATATATGAGCTGCTTGGTATGCATTAGAGTGTGATTCAATATAATCGAAACATGCCCTTGGCGCTCGAAATCAGGGCGAACCTTCAACAGATATTCGCTAACCACCCCTGGAACCCTGCCTGAATTTGTCTGATAGTCGCAATAATTATTTGGTAAATTCCCTGATGTGGGCTAAAGTGCTAACAGGTAAGTAACCAACTGGATGATTGAAAATGATCAATACCTACGATGTTGAACGCACCTATGACTGGAACTATCAGAACGGTCCGGTTTATAACGGGCCGTTTCCTGAAGTTCCAAAGACGCCTGGAAAGAACTTTCTGGGGCTGACTGTAAACTCGCGACTTGGTATTCCCGCCGGGTTGTTGTTGAATTCAAACTGGATAGACGCCTACGGTCGATTGGGATTTGACATTTTGACTTACAAGACTGTTCGCAGCCAGTATCGCGAATGTCAGGAACTGCCAAACTGGGTTTATATTGAAGGTGATGACCAGATCGATCCGTCAAAGCTTGATGAAAAGCAAAAGCTTGGCGCAAGCCGACCAGCAGATGGTACTAAAGTCACCAGTTCGGTTTCGTTCGGCATGCCGTCCAAGTCGCCGGATGAGTGGATGCCGGATGTTGCCCGTGCCCGGGATGTATTACGGCCCGGACAGGTGTTGATTGTATCTGTGGTGGCATCGCCCGAGCCGGAATCAGATGTCTCCGAGATGATTGCTGATTTTGGCAATCTTGCCGCGATGGCGCGTGAGGCCGGTGCCCAGATTGTCGAGGCTAATCTGTCCTGCCCCAATGTTTGTACCGCGGAGGGTGATATTTTTCTTGATGCAGAGCTTTCAGGAAAAATTGCAGCAGCCATGCACAAGGGAGCAGAAGGCATTCCGGTTTTGTTGAAGCTGGGCCATTTTGCCGACAACATCAGGCTTGCCGAGGTGCTGCAGGCGGTCGATGGCAATGCTGCTGGTGTTGTTATGGTGAATGGAATTTCCCGCCAGGTGGTTACCGGTGATGGCAAGGCTGCGTTTGGTCAGGGCCGTGAAATGTCCGGCATCCTTGGGCGTGGTATTCATGCCTTCAGTCTGGATAATGTAAAAACTGCCATGGATGTTGTATCGAACGACAATTTGTCCCTGGAAATTGTTGCAGTTGGTGGTGTAAAACCCTATTTTGATGCCGGAGCAGCAGCCGTAATGATGGGTTCGGCTCCAATGTTCGACCCTACACTGGCGATATCCTTCAAACAAAAATACCCTGACTGGTAAGCCCGAGACGGGCCGGCCCTCCCGGTTCGAATGGTGAAGGTGCAGCTGTCTGCATTCTTTAAAACTTGCGCCATGGATTAATTGAATCTACCGGTAGCAAGTTGAAACTGTCCGGGAGGAAGCCGTTGAGCGCGACAAATGGTAATGCAGCATTGTATTTTATCGACCGGCATCGCTCAGGCGCGATTGCCGCGAAACCCGCATTTGTGGAAGCCGGAGCAGGCGAACGCATTCAGGCGAACGCATTTTAACTTATGGTGAACTTGCAAAGCAGTCTGATCTGCTTGCTGACCTCTATCACCGTCACGGTTTGCGGCGCGAAGACCGGGCTGCAATGTTGGTACTCGATACAATCGAGTTTCCGGTTATATTCTGGGGCAGCCTGAAGGCTGGCATTATTCCGGTTCCTCTCAACACGCTTCTGTCGAGCGAAGTTTACGCAACCATTTTGATGGACAGTCGCGCCCGCGCACTCTTTGTTT
>QIIJ01000624.1 GCA_003232595.1 Aurantimonadaceae bacterium
GCCGAAAGCACAATCGGCTTGTTCAAAACCGAAGTCATCAACTTTCTGGGCCCATGGAAAACCGTCGGCCAGGTTGAATGGGAAACCCTGAATTGGGTGAATTGGTACAACACCGAACGCCTGCACAGCGCCATCGGATACGTCACACCACAGGAAGCAGAGGAGACCTTCTATGAAAATATGAATACCTTTGATAAAGTAGCCTAAGTTTTGAACAAAACACTCTCCGGTAAACCCGGGGCGGTTCACATTTCGGCCAATCAGAACATGGATGTTGGAGGGTGGGTTGCTACCCGGAGTAACTTGGAAATCTAACTCGATTGGGTTGTGTTTCGAAGATAGCTGACTTGGCCCAACGTAATTGAAATCGTATGGCGTGAGAGGCACTGATCCAGAGATTATTCTGGAGAATTCGCCAAGGACCGTTGACTCTTTGACACTCCGGAAGAGCGACGTCCTAGACACATCCACCAGACGAACTTTCCTAAAAATCTTATTGTTGAGGGCGATGTCATTTAGCGGAACAAGTACGTCGTTCTGAAAGCCAAGTTCGATGATATTTTTATAGTATTCATCTTCCTGACCGAGTGAGAAGAAACATTCATCTAAAAATTCGAAACTGGCTGGTAAATCGGCTCTGAGCTGACCCTTCTTCATTTTGGTTTGACCGATTTTCACCGAACCAATGCGCGTCTTGCCCCCTTCATGGTCGTAGTATTGGAGAGAGTACTTGGTTTCGTACGTGAACCAATCGTCCCAGCTATCTTCCAGTAAAAGAAAATCGCCAGGTTCGACCTCAATGTTCAGGTCCTTTGTTACGTGGGGGCTTCAACGAGGGCAAAGAGACGTAGGCTGGAATCGTAAATGAAGAGTTAGAGCAGCTTCAGCACGATGGTACCGACTTTTGACAAATCAACAAGTATGTAACACGGCCACTACTGTCCGGGAAAATTGAGTGATAGCTGATTTTGGTTATTTTGGGTGATTGGTTTGTCGGGTGGTTTGATGAGTTTGTTTATATCGCATAGGTTGAAGAGGTAATTGGAGGCGATTGCTGCGACGCGTTTAAGCGGGATAGTGATGCGATTTTCGGTGTGCAGTTTTTTCAGCAACACATAGGCGATCAGCGCAGTGACGATTTGAAGACGGATGGCCTTGGGGTTTTTGGCCAGAAAACATTTGATTTTCAGGTTCTGCTTGATCCATTTGAAGAACAACTCGATCTGCCAGCGGCGTTTGTAGAGAGCCGCTATTTCCTCGGGCCTGCGGTCGAAATCATTGGTGATGAAGGCCAGTTCGCGGCCCTTTTCCTCGTCGAATATCTCAATGCGGCGCAAGGGTCTGGTGTATTTGGCACCCGGATTTCCACCGAGCGTGATGGTCTCGTCAGCCACGATCATGGTGTCGGGATGATGGAGCGATGCAGTTACGTCATAGGCCAGATTGGATTTTGGCCTTGTAACAAAGGTCGATCCAACCGCCTCGATAGCAGCCCAGAACGTGGCATTATTGTAAGCACGATCAAATACATAGGTTGCACCAGGAGTGAGCGGCAGGTCACCACAAACCTTGCTGTCATGGAACCTGGCCGGGCTGATCTGGAACCAGGTCGGGCATTGGCAGTCAGGATCAAACATCAAATGCAACTTGATGGCCGAATTATTGCAGCGATAGCGCAGCATTTTGTGGGTCTTGGCGAACAGGCCGATCGTGGTGGAATCGAGAAGGCGAACAAATTTACGGCTCTCATCATTGGTCCTGGTTCCCATCTCACCCAGAAGCATCGACAAAATCGCCTCGAATACCGCCGAGGGACGCGCCGCATTAGCATCACTCAGCGTCGAACGCTTAACCTCGCGCGCACCCAGATGATAATGACGCGCTGGACTGGCGTTGAATGAAGCCTCAAGATCGCGCAGGCTCGTTTGCCCCGAAAGCTGGGCGTAAATCATCGCCACAAGATGATCAAACGTGGAAAACTTCTTGCACCACTTATTACTCCCATGACTTGCAACAAGTGCATTGATCTTTCTGCGTGGAAGGGACTTTATGATCTGCTGAAAGAGGCTTATGCTCATCTTCGGGATAGCCTGCCCCGGACTTGATCCGGGGTTGTTTCGAGACGGTGGGAAATCGGGGTCTAACAACACTGATTTTACCACAAATCATTCAAACAATGGACCTTTTTCATGCCAAGCCAGAAATTTCCCGGACAGTAGTGGCCGTTGGTATAATTAGGAAACCCCCGTATTTCCCGCCAATCCGTCGATAATCCGGTGCACGACAGTCAGAACCTCTTTTCTCCGTGCGCCGTTTTCGATATTGAGTGATGCGCTGTCGAACATGGCGCTCATGAGTTCTGTGAGCGGGACAAGGGGCAGATTGTCCAGCGCGCCACTTTCCATCGCGGTGCTCAATGCACTGCGCAGCAATCCCCGTGCGTGCCTTTCTTCTATGGCCACCACACCGGCCTGACCCAATACTGCCGGTGCTTCAATGAGAATTATCCGCGTTCTGCCCTCCTCCGCCATTGCCGAAATAAAGGCGTCCGCGCCGCGCTTCAATGCGGTCAACGTGCCGCTTTTTCCCTTGCGCTGACGGTCAATCTGGCGTGCGACCGCCCTGCAGTCATCTTCGACAATGGCCTTGAACAGTTCTTTCTTGTCGGAAAAATGATGATAAAGCGCACCTCTGGTGACACCCGCCTGTTTGACGATTGCCGGGGTTCCGGCACCGGCAAAGCCGT
>QIIJ01000580.1 GCA_003232595.1 Aurantimonadaceae bacterium
CACTGGCCCTATGAAGGGCTTCATTTGCGAAGATTTTCCACCCCGGCTATCAATTCTTCTGCGCTGACATATCCGTAGGCAGTGATGTTGTGTTCGGACCCATGGCGAAACACAACACTGGGAAAACCCCGGACAGCCCAACTCTTGCTCAGGGCGAAATCCTCGCGCGCGCGCATCGTTGCATCCTCGCCTTCAAAACAGGTGCGGAACCGGGCATAGTCCAAGCCGACGCGCTTGCAGAGGTCGCGGTAAAATTCCGGCGCGCCGGGGTCTTCATTGACCACATAGAACTTTTCCTGAACCGACTGAAAAAACGAGAAAATCCGACTGCCATCCGCATCGCCGCCCTGCAACAGACCTCGGGCGACAACAATCGCTCTGCATGCCGGTTCGGTATCGTAATTGAAATGATCCCTGTCCAGCAATCTGAACCGGAAGGGTTGTCCTGTGCGATCGCCGATTTCCTGCCAGTGCTCGCGCAGAAACGTCCTGAACTTCTTGTCCCACGCATCGCCTCCCCCGGCCCGCAACCCTCCGGTGACGATCGAGAAAGGCAGCCCGACACGGACGCAGTGGCGTTGCAGTTGCGCGATTGCCGGAGACATGCCCCAGCACCAGGAACACATCGGATCACCGACGTAGATTACACCGGCCTCAGTCATTGGATTCGGGCGGCAAGAAATCAACCTCGTGCAAGGCTGCCAGCCTGACAACTTCTTCGGTATCCTCCAGACCATCCAGCGCATCAAAAAGCGCTTCCAGTTTTTGTGCCGGCGATACCCAGAAAAGCGCCCGGACATTCTTGTCGGACTTGTTGAAATAGCCGTGCGGAACGCCCTTGGGCAACCGCACCAGATCACCCGCCTTTGCCTTGGTCCATTTGCCATCCAGCTTCAGGTCAAACTCGCCCTCCAGCATCAAGATGAACTCGTCCTGGGTCGGGTGAACATGCACCGGTACAAACTGACCGGGCAAAGAGTTCACTTCAAACGAAAAAGTTGACTCACAGCCGGCTTTGGCGAGATACGCCTGCCCCAGGATGTTAAGCCGCCTGCTGGTATAGCTCTCCCCGTTTTGGGTAACGCCCTTTTTTAGAACCTTGTTCATTTCTTCCCCCTAAAATTGCCAACAAGCCACAACACGCGCCGCAGCCTCGCATCGTTTTTTCATGGCCACGCTTTGCGCTCTATCCACGTGGCGCAATGACTATCCGGAAAACGCAAGATCATCACAAATGCTGCCAAGATACGCAAAAATATTGGTATTGGGTCAGAAACGCATAGACTGCTGAGCGTAATGGAATCACAAAGCACATCCCGATCAAGTGGCGCGAAAGCACGACGCGCGACCCTCAGACCCTTGTCCAGATACCAATATATCAGTTCCCTGGATATCGACGAAACCCGCCACAAGATGTCAAAGGTGTTTTGCGCGCACAAGCTTGACTTCATCGACCGGGAGGCGCGGTTTGAAACCGTGCATAACCGGCTGCCAGGCACGTATCTGTCGCTGAACTATCTTGAATATGGCGGCAATGTTTTTGTCAGCCCGGGTGAGTTGGAAAAATTCTATATGATCCAAATCCCGCTTTCCGGGTTTTGCGGCGTCACCAACGGGGCAAAGCGGTTTCTCAGCCATGCCAATGTCGCGTCCCTTCTCAATGCTGACAGAAACACCGAAATGCAGTGGCGCGGCAGCAAGCAACTGCTTTTGCAAATTGACAAGAAAGCATTGCACGCACTGGCGGAAAAGTCTTTGGACCGAGAGCTGAACCACGATATCATTTTTGACCCGGAGCTGGATTTGGCCAGGCCGGAAATGGCGGAATGGAAAAACCTGGTGCACCGGCTTTATCAAATGGCGGAAAGCCAGCGCGGTGAAAATGGATTGGGTGTCGAGCAGACCCTGTTGGAGCAGGCCGTCATCGAGCACCTGATCGGCGCGCAGCCGAGCACGGTTTCGCATTTTGCAGCAACAGCGGAAAAAGCAGCCCATCCCGCGCATTTGACGAGGGCTGTTGATTTTATTCGCGAAAACGCGGGTCATCCGGTTGATCTGTCCGATATTGCCAAGGCGGCCAATATGGCAATCCGTACCTTGCAGCACGGGTTTCAAAAGGAATTCGGGCTTTCTCCGTTAGCCTTGTTGCGAAAAGAACGATTGCACCGCGCCAGGCAAGATTTGTTAACAGGCGGACCCAAATCCAGCGTTACGAATATTGCCATGCGCTGGGGTTTTTATCACCTGGGGCGCTTTGCCGGTGCCTATTGTCGCGCGTTTGGTGAGCGTCCCAGCCAGACCGCCAGATCGTCCACCTACCATGCGGGATAGGTTTCTGATCGAAACAGATTAGTAGATTTAGACCTTTATGTATCTGTGATCTGCTAGCTTGCCCCCGGTCCGGGCAAATGATGTCCAGAACTGGCCTGCCATCCAGGTTACGATCCTTCGCGCAAGGAATCCGGTGATCGCGGATGAGACCGCGATCGCATGATCCGGAGGTCAGCCGAGCCTCCGCTCCGCTCTACCCCGGCTGGCAGTTTTCCATTTCAGATATCCGCCTGCCATCCTGCCGACACACCGAACAGGGGCTCTGGTGCCAACCTCCACGGAAAAATCCCGGTTCCTCCCGTCAAGGCGGGTCCTTCGCGATTTCACCGCTCCGGCCCCCCGTGTCAGGTCGCCGAGAAGGCTTTGCCCTCCCCTGCCCCGCATCCATTGTGGTGGCGGTAAACTCCCTCTCGTTTCGGCGAGAGGCTTTTTACCCAAAGGTAGGGAAATAATTTGTCAATCCGGTGAGAAACCTGGCATTGCGTCCTGCGGCTTGCGAAGACCAACCGTGATAGGATCGCTCAGTGTTCATTTGGGCGAGGTACTGCCTTTGTCACAGCGATCGGGAGAATTGTTCCTGCCCTTGCAGCCTGCAACGCAAAGCCAGAATGAAAAACTCGCTGCGGTCGTTGACCGGATCAATCACCGCTATAAGTCCCGTGTGATTACGTTTGGCCTACAGCAAGATCACCCAGGGTTTTTTGAAAGGGGATAGGTTGGTGGCCCCTGCCCTCGTCGCCAGCGATCTTATTGCAGCTGTGTCAGGCATTTGGTGCTGGCCATCGAGTAGCATTCCCTGATGTTGTCGACGTGAGATATGAACCCATAGCCCATCAAAATTGCTTGGGTTAGCGCACAGCCCTGTTGAAATTTGTTCTGCCGGTTTGATGCCATGCCGGAACTCACCAACTTCCCCTGCGAGGGGGTATTCGCGAGGATCGTGTGGTGCCATGCAATTGTCTGCGCCTGTGAAGGCTCGGCTGAGCGCCGGTCAATGAAAGTTGTAAAGGCCCCTGCCCTATTGCTGTTTTGCCGAATGCCTGTTCATTGATATCGAAGTGGTCACAAGTCTTCTCCATGTGTTGAGTTGCTCGAAAATGCTGGTCGCAGCTGTCGCCCCGGACACAAAGGTTGTCCCCCATCTTTGTCCCCTGCCCTTTCA
>QIIJ01000189.1 GCA_003232595.1 Aurantimonadaceae bacterium
CGTGGCAATCTCCCGGCCACGGTCTGTCTGGTGATGAGCGAAGTCGTCGTCTAATTCCTTATCAACTTGACAAAGGGGCCGGAGTGACATTGATCACCCCAGCCCTGTCAATTTCTACGCGGATCGCCTCTGGTCACCGATTTGCAAAGGCATCATCTGACAGGCCAAGCCGCTGCATTTCCGCCGCAATTTCGGCACGCAGAACACTGGCGGATTCATCAAACTTGTCTGCATCTGCCCATGTTGCTTTTGGGTCCAGATAGGCGCACGCCGCATCTGGACCCGTGACTGGCACGTCGATCCCCCAAGTAGGATCCGTGCGATAGGCAAGATTATCCAATTCTCCGGACAGAGCCGCGTCCAACAACGCCCGTGTCGCCCCGATAGGCATGCGCGTACCATCGGCCGCCCCACCACCGGTCCATCCAGTGTTCAACAACCAGACGCGTGCATCGGATTGGGCAATCCGTTCTTCAAACATATCCGCGTAGACCTGTGGTTGCCGCGTCAGGAATGGCGCCCCAAAACATGTCGAAAAGGTCGGGGAAGGTGCGCTGACACCCCGTTCAGTTCCAGCGACCTTTGAGGTGAACCCGAGCAAAAACAATACCCGTGCCTGCTCGGCTGTCAGCCTCGAAATTGGCGGGGTCACTCCATAAGCATCACATGTCAGCAAAAAGACATTCCTTGGAGTGCCTCCACGCGCGGTTGGCGAGGCGTTGGACAAGACTTCCATAGAATAGGCTGCTCGTGTATTTTCCGTCAGAGATGAATCTGTCAGATCCAGCTCGCCGGTCGCTGCATCATAACCCACGTTTTCCAGAACGGTTCCGGGCGTGTGAACAGCCTGCCAGATTTCCGGCTCTGATGCTGCGTCAAGGTTGATCGTCTTTGCATAGCAACCGCCCTCTATATTGAACACACCATCGTCTGACCAAGCATGTTCGTCATCCCCAATCAAAATGCGATTGGGCGCAGATGACAGCGTCGTTTTACCAGTCCCCGACAACCCGAAAAAGATCGCCGTTTCATTAGGGTTATCCGGTGCATGATTGGCCGAACAGTGCATTGGCAGAATGCCACGCTCAGGATAAACGTGATTGAGAATGGTAAAGGCTGATTTTTTATTTTCTCCCGCGTATTCCGTGCCGCCGATCAGGATCAGCTTTTCGGAAAAATTCACGGCTACTACGGTATCACTCTTGCAGCCATGGCGTTCGGGATCGGCACGAAACCCCGGCGCGTTCACGATGGTGTATTCCGCTTGATATTGTTTCGCTTGTGCTGGATCAGGCTTACGCAGCAAATGCTGAAGGAAAAGAGCGTGCCACGTATATTCGGCAATAAGCCGGATGTTGACATATTGGCTTGGATCAGCACCGCCTACTAAATCCTGCACCTCAACGGGCTTGTCGCCCAAGTATGCAATAAGGTCGGCCCTGAGCTGCGCAAAATGCGCCTCACTCATCTCGTTGTTGCCATCCCACCAAATGTCCCCGGCAGAGTCAGGTTGGCGAACAATGTGTTTGTCTTTGGGCGAGCGACCCGTGAATTTTCCGGTCTGTACAATCAGGGCTCCATCCGCGCTCAGTTGCCCCTCGCCCTTCTCGACACTGGCCGACAATAGATCATGCATAGGCGCGTTGAAACGCGCTGATCCGACCGCAAGCCAATGGCCATTGATACGTATTTGGTTCATTCTCAAGTCCCATGGATATGAATTTAAGGCAACTTACCTGTTATGCAATGGATTGCAAGGAATGGTCACTATCCATGCAAAACTTCAAGGAACCAAACTTGGCGTTGTCGTGGTATTCCGATAACCAATTGTTTTAAATGGTTACTTTATGTCACCATGTGGTGGCGCTAACATGCACGCGGTGCAACTTTTTGACAAAGAAGTCACCCCGCGGAAATCGAGAGTGACATAAGTTCAGAGCCATAACTTGAGCTTGACCGCCCGAGCCGATCTGAGCAAAGAAGGCTTAGTTCAGCAAGAGCGCCAGTGATGGCGGCGCTGTTGCAGCGGCCAATGCAGAAACTAAACCGCTACCGACTGGCGTCGGTAGACTTACGGATGTGATTTTCCAGGTACCGAAGTACCACGTCCTGCGTGATGGCCCCGTTGGTGGTTGAAAAGTAGCCCCTGCCCCAGAAATGGCAGCCCCAGATGTCGCCGGGTTGAGGTTGTCTGCGACGCAACTTCCGCGCAATGGCGGGCCCAAACTTCGCAACCCATCGGCGGATCGATTCGTATGAAACATCTATACCACGTTCCAGAAACATCTCCTCCAATTCACGCAAGCTCAGATTGAACCGGCAATAGAGCCAGATCGCGTGGGCGATAATTTCAGGTGGAAAACGGTGACGTTTTAGTTGATCGATGGCGTGCTCATCCGAATTCCATATTGGGAAAAGTTGGGCAGAGCAAATGGAGACGGCTAACGTGACAACACCATTTTTTCGCGTCCGTTGAGCAGCAGGTTGATCCTTCCTTGCGGAGCCTCCCGCTTGGAATCACGGCTATAAGTCCCGTGCGATTACGTCGGTCAACAGCAAGATCACCCAGGGTTTTTTGAAAGGGGATAGGTTGGCCCCTACCCTTCCCGCCAGCGGTCTTATCGCAGTTGTGTCGGGTATTTGGTGCAGGCCATCAAGTAGCATTCCTTGGTGTTGTCGACGTGAGATTGAACCCATAGCCCATCAAAATTGCTTGGGCTAGCGCACAGCCCTGTTGAAATTTGTTCTGCCGGTTTGAAGCCACACCAGAATCCCCAACTTCCCCTGCGAGGGAGTATTCGCGAGGATTGTATGATGCCATGCAAGTGTCTGTGCCTGTGAAGACTCAGCAGAGTGCTGGTCAATGAAAGTTGTAAAGGCCCCTGCCCTATTGCCGCTTAGACCATTGTCTGCTCATTGCTATCGAAGTGGTCATTGCTGGTCGCAGCTGTCGCCCCGGACACAAAGGTTGTCCCCCATCTTTGTCCCCTGCCCTTTCAGGTCATTCCCCGCGCAGCAAAAAGATGTGTGCCTGCCCCTCTCCGCTGCGCTTCGCCTGTCGGTGTGCTCTGGGCTGTGCCAGCTGCAAAGTGACCATCATTGCAACACAAACAAGGAGAAAAGCAATGACCACGAACTGCATAAAATTCATCAACGACAACATCGAAACAGCAAAAGGAACCGGATCCATCTCAACCCTGACCTTCGACCTCGACATCACTGTCGAGCCGATCTCCAGCGACAATCCACTGGCCCCAACCCACCGTGTTCTCGGGCGTTCCCCGCGCGGTAAGCTGGTTGAATGTGGCGGCATCTGGAAGAAGCAGAACAAGGAAACAGGTGCGGATTACTTCACCCTCTCCGTTCGGGACTACAGCTTCAACGCCAACCTTGGCAAAGCCGCCAATCAGGATGATGCTACACTGCAGGCAATCATCCCCTGGGGGCCGAAGGATGCGGCATAAGTGAAGGCTTGGTCGGCTCTTCGGGGCCGGCCAAAGAGCCCGAATAATTGAATGCCTATCAAAATACGTGATGCTCACGGCTGTCGAGCGGGCCCGAATGTGGCGAAAACGCTCATTAGATACGCGGCAATTTCAACTAATTTGGCGAGTTTACAGCTGTAAACCTTGTAGAGGTTAGAGGCTTATGTGGCGAGCTTGCGTTGAATAGACACTAAATATGCAGAAAATCATTGACTTAGAGTCCAGAATCGCAGCTTTTACCCTCAAGTGGCGCAAAAAAGGCCATGTTGAGCTAATTGGGGCAACCATAT
>QIIJ01000356.1 GCA_003232595.1 Aurantimonadaceae bacterium
GGCAACAGCGAAATAAACATCGAAGGCGGGGCATTCAGACGCAACTTTGATGCCGGCTTTAACTGGTTTCGCGATGTTCCGTTTAATGCCGTGGTACGCGCTGCCTACAATTTCAGATATGTCACAATCTCGATTGCCGCCTCGTCGGTGATTGTTGTAGTTGCCGGTCTCTATCTCGGCGGAAAAATCGGATTTGTGATGTTTCCGGCTGCTGAAGCCGAAAGCATCTCCGGGCGGGTTGTCTTTAATGCCGGGATACCTGAAGAAGAAGCAATCGCTGCAGTCAAACGGATTGAACAGGCACTAAATACTGCCGAGCAGGAATTGACCGATGGAAATGAACAGCTGATTGTCGCCTCCTTTGTGACACTTGGAGCTTCGGGCCGCAATGCCGGTGACAATCTTGCTTCCATCCGGGTGCAACTGACGACCTCCGAAACCCGCACGGTCAGAACACCGGATTTTGTCCGTAAATGGCGCCAGGTAATTCCAAAGATTGCCGGTGTTCGCAGGGTGTCGATTTTTGAACATCGCGGTGGCCCGCCGGGACGTGATGTGAACATTCAGTTGCAGGGTGCAAACGCGCCTGTGCTTAAAGCTGCGGCCAATGAAATAATTGAAATTGTCACACCAATTCCAGGAGTCAGCGGGGTTGCGGATGATCTGCCCTATGGCAAACCTGAACTGGTGATGGAGTTATTGCCGCGCGGCGCGGCACTCGGCCTTGCGATCGATGATATTGGCAAGCAGGTGCGCGATGCCTTTCAGGGTATCGTGCCACGGCGTTTTGCTGATGGTGATGATGAAATAACCGTTCGGGTATCACAAATCATGCGCGAAAATGGTGCTGCTGCTCTCCGGGGGTTTGAACTTAAAACCCCTGCAGGCGAATTTGTGCCGCTTTCGGAAGCCGTCCAAATCACCGAACGACAGGGATTTGCCTCTATCGATCGGGAGGATGGCAAGGCCACCGTATCGATTACCGGTGATGTGGACACCGAACTCAACACGCCGGAAAAGGTCATTGAAATTCTGGAAAAGTCCGGCCTTCCGGCGATTGCGACCAAATATGGCGTAACCTACAAATATGGCGGACGGGCGCGCGAACGAAGGCGGGCATTTGCCGATCTCGGGGTCGGTGCAACAATCGCGATTTCAGTGATCTATATCATTCTGGCCTGGGTCTTTTCCAGCTACTGGAAGCCGCTTGCGGTGATGTTGATTATTCCCTTTGGCATTGTCGGTGCCGTATTCGGGCACTGGATACTGGGCTATAAACTGACCATATTGTCGATGGCCGGGCTGTTGGGCCTGGCCGGCATTCTGGTCAATGATTCGATAATTCTGGTCTCTCGAATGGATCAGCGCATGGCAATGGGCGAAGATACAAGAACTGCTTCCATCGGTGCCAGCCGCGATCGGTTGCGCGCGGTGCTTTTAACCTCGCTCACCACCATTGGCGGGTTGTTGCCGCTTCTGTTTGAAAAAAGCCTGCAGGCGCAATTCCTGCTGCCGATGGCGATCACCATCGTCTTTGGCCTTGCGGTCGCAACACTTCTTGTGCTGTTTCTGGTGCCCGCTTTTATGGCGGTCGGTCAGGATATCGGCTGGCTGCTTAAAACCATCTATGGCCGCAATCCCCGAGTCACGGAGCAGCCGGCGGAATAGATTTAATCTCGCCAGAAACTCGGGATAAACAACACCATGACCGTGAGCAGCTCCAGCCGCCCGGTCAGCATGGCAGCGCTTAATATCCATTTGGCAGCGTCATTTAATTCCTGATAATTCCCCTTGGGCCCGATTATCTGACCAAGACCCGGTCCGACATTTGAAATCGCCGAACCGGCACCGGAAAGCGCGGTTGTCATATCCAGCCCGGTCAAGCTTAAGGCAACAGTGGTCAGCGCAAAGGTGGCCAAAAACAGAAAGAAAAAACTGACCACGGCAGAAGAGACATTTTCCGACAAAGGCCTGCCATTGAATTTTTTAATGAAGATACCACGCGGATAAACAATCTTGTTTACGTGTTGACGAACATCCTGAAAGAGTACCTGAAAACGAAAAATCTTAAGGCCACATGACGTCGAACCGGCGCAGCCGCCGACAAACATGATGATAAAAAAGAAGGCAACCGCACCGTGCCCCCAGGCGGTGTAATCACCTGTTGCAAAACCGGTTCCAGTCATGATGGATGTAACATTGAAGATCGCATCAACCAGCCCGAATATGCCCGGATTAACACCGGAACGTACCTCAATGACCCATGTGATCATTATGAATACCAACAGAATCGCAATAAATACCCGCACCTGAGAATCACGCCAAAGGGGCATGAACTGCCCCCTTACCGCGCGGACATAGAGCAAAAAGGGAATCGATCCCAGTACCATGAAAAGGGATGCTGTAAGATCAATCGCCATGCTGTCAAAACTGCCGACAGAACCGTCGCTGGTGGAAAACCCGCCCGTTGCGACGGTGGTCATGGCATGCACAGATGCCTCAAGCACCGACATGCCGGCGGCCAGATAGGCAAGAAAACATGCAAATGTCAGCAAAATAAACACTGTGGTGATCGAACCGGAGATCTG
>QIIJ01000279.1 GCA_003232595.1 Aurantimonadaceae bacterium
TGGTCTTTACGACCACAAGGAAAGTGCAACGATGTCCAGAAGGCGCGGAAAACCGGCCTTCGCCAAGGTTTGGGGGGGCCAAATCAGCCCATCAGCTCGCCTGCCCTCGGGCTTGTCCCGGGGGTTGAGCAGCTTGTCCGATACTGGTATCGCAGCGCGCTGCCCGCCTCGCTGAGTGTGCTGATTTGACTCCATCAAGTGATCCCGTATGGTCGAAATTTGCTCTAAATTCAGGGCTCTTGCATTCCCGAATTATTATAAGCGTCCAGAACATTCTGGGTCGGGCCAAACTGGCGTTTTTTTCCCTTGTGCAGCCACAAAACATGGGTGCAGATGGATTTAAGCATTTCCTGTGAATGCGAAGCAACAACGATAATGTTCGCGCGTCCGGTATATTCCTCCATTCGTTTTCGCGCTTTTCTCTGAAATCGTTCATCCCCAACAATCATACCCTCGTCAAGCAACAGGATTTCAGGTTCGAAGGCTGTTACAGTCGAAAAAAGCAACCGTGAAATCATCCCCGCGGAATAAACGCTCACATCGGCGTGGATGTAATCCCCAAGCTCCGAGAATTCGCAAATATCGGCAATCTTGTTTTCAATGGTCTTCATCGAATGATTAAGCCACAGCGCCCGCTGAACAATGTTTTCATATCCACTCATTTGCAGGTTCATGCTGCCCGAAAGGCTGAGCATGCTGGTGACAGTACCCTCTATTTGCACACTGCCAAACTGGGGATCAAGTGTTCCCGACAACACCCGCAACAATGTTGTTTTGCCGGCTCCATTGTGCCCGATTAGACCGACACGCTCGCCACTGTTGATCTTGATCGACAAGCCATCAAGAGGCCTTGTTTTCGCCGCTCTGCCATATCCAAACAATATTTTTGCGCCAACGGAAGAACTTTCAGCCGCAACCGGTTTTTTGCTGCGGCCAGGCACTCTCGCTATTTTGCCCTTCAGTGAGAATTCCAAAGTGACATCTTCCAGTCTGATTAATGTCATGTGTCATATCCACATTGGAACTAGTCTGCGATACCGCCAGAATAACCCGAGTGCCACCGGAAACAATACGGCCAGGCTTGCCAGCATGATCAGCCAGGAATCACTGGTAGTCTCTATATCGAGCAGGCTTCCCCGGGTGATCTCGAGGGCGTGAAACAAAGGATTAAAATAAGTCAGCTGATCACGCCATGTGTTTTTACCCAAAAGCCAGAAAACCGGCGTCATAAAAAACATGAAGCGCATTGTCAGATCTACTATGTGGGTCAGGTCCCTGAACCTTGCGCAAATAATTGCAAAGATAATCGCGATGCAAAATCCGTTCAACAAAAGCAGGGCAATTCCTGCTGCAAAATATAAGATACCAACAAAATCAATGCCACCCTGCAAGATTGCTATCAGAACATACACAACGCTGAACTCATGCAAAAAAATCAACAAGTTCCTGTATATCAGGCGATAGATGTGAATGCTCAAAGGCGCTTTAATCTGATGTATTATTCCGCCATAGGCAGTGAACGCACGGCAGCTTTCAACGATTATCCGGCTCATCAACCCCCACACCGTCAATCCCAATGCAACATAAGGAAAATAGCGTTCAAACCGCTGATCAAAAAATTCAGCAAACACCAGGGACAAACCGCCTGAAAATATCAGTATGGAAAGGGGGAACCATAGCGGGCCAATCAGCGTCTGGCGATAGCGCAGTTTAATCTCGGAGGCTGCAAGATGATGCCAAAGCTGATAACGCTGAAACCCGTTCCATAAATCCCTGTAAGTTCGGATTAAAGTATTCGGCATCGCTTCAGCAGGCTCATTCAGCAGGTTTGGCACGCGCTACAGGGGCGACATTTTTCTTGGCCGGATTGTGTCTCGCCTCGGTATCAACATTCGCCAGTTCGGTATATTCAATCACCTGAACGAATTTGTTCATTGGAAATGCCGGGCCGGGATCGACCTTGCGACCGGTGGCGATATCTTCATGTCCAGCGATTTCAAGCGGGCCAAACTCACGGCGCAAGGCAATGACAAGAGCACTTGCCGTCTCAATTTGTTCGTTTGTATACCTGTGCCAGCCCCTGTCAAATTCCTCGTGTTTGTGTTTGCAGACCCTGACATTCTCATCATCGACAGTCTGGCCAAACCATGTTTTCCATTCACCTCGTTCGTTTTTCTGAAGATGTGAAAAATTGGAAAGCTCAATTCCAATTGAACATGAATTGAGATTTGTATCACCACCATACGCGCTTTTGCCTGCATGCATTGCACTCTTGTTCAAAGCGACCAACTGGGTAAGCTCTCCATTTCTGCCCACGACAAAATGAGCCGACACTTTCGCTTCTTCGTTACACATCCAATCCACGTCGCTGCTGTATTTTGCACCTGCGGTTGAATGCAACACGATATATTTCAGCCTTTCCAGCCGACCGCAATTAGGACTTTCCTTAAATGCTACCTTTCGGCCATGCTCTTCTATCAAATGGTTGCCCCGGACAGAAAAACCCCGAATGTAGAGCTGAGCAGCAATATCTGCATCAAATGCCTTTCGCCCATAGAGCTTGGTGTAGTCCAAATCCAGTTG
>QIIJ01000309.1 GCA_003232595.1 Aurantimonadaceae bacterium
AGCACCACCAGGTGATCGCAAATTCGATCATACTTGTCCTCATCCCGCCCGTTCAGCAAAGTTAATGCATCTGCCGTGGCTGACATTTCCTTGTAAAATACATTAAAGCGCAATCTTTGTGCCGCCTGAATTTCATCATCACTCTTGGCGAGTCGGGTTTCAAGATTTTGAAAAACCCTCGAAACCGGCGCGCTATTATCCACAAATGTGTGGGTGGCAATTGCCCCGTTGTTCTCCCACAATGCGGCAGTTCCATCGGTTATTGAAAATGGATCCCGGCGGGCAATTGAACGATTTTGCATAGATATTCCATTTCCGCAGTTCCTGCGCCATCCACCCGATCTGCAAAACACGCTGGGCAGTTTTAGATATATAGCAGAATTTACAATTAAAATCAGGCAGGAAATTGTTTGCCTTCTGATTTTACTTGGGTCGAGGCAGACAATATTGCCTGGTTCAACTGGTTAATATCGATCGGCTTTGAAACGAATCCATTGGCACCTGCTTCCATCGCTTTTTCACGCACGCCCTCCTGTTCATCCGCGCTCACAATCAGTGCGGGAACGGCGGGTTTTTCATTCAGCGCTTCGATTGAGCGGATTTCCCTGAGAACCCTGAACCCGTCCATATCCGGCATATGCAAATCGCTCAAAATTAGATCAAAACTCCGGGCAGCTTTCTCCAAAGAAGATTGATATAGAACAATAGCTGCTTGCCCGTTACCTGCAACTGTCACCTTATGGCCACAACGCTCCAACAATGCACAAGCCAGAACCTGATTGATTTCATTGTCTTCGATCAACAGAATCTCGAAAATATTGTGCCCGGTATCTGGGGATTTTAAGGGTTTCTTTGAGCGCGTCACGGCGGGGTTTCCGTTGAAATTGTGTTGGCCAACCACCTCGAAAAGAGACTTGGCCCGTGCCGGCCGCATCAGCCATCCATCAAGCCCGTTGTCCTGCAGGTGATCAACAAATGAACGTTTGTCAGGGCTGGCAAGCGCAATAATCCTGACTGGGTATTTGCAGGCACGTCGCAACAATTTGGCAACATCTTCGGTATGGTCAATATAGCGGTGATCAAGTATTATTGTGTCCAGCTGTTTTCCCGGGTTATTTTTGGCCTCGATAAAAGCCAGTGCATCTTCGAGAAATGAGTATTCATTGCACTGGTATCCGCTTTCAATCAGGTATTTCGCGATAGTGCTCCGCTCCACATTGTCCGCTGCCAGTAACAGGATATTCCGATCAATTGCCACAGGGATATGATCAACAGCAGGGCTTAATACTGGAACATCAATCTCGAAATAAAAAGTTGATCCCTTGCCAATCTCGCTGTCTATTTCGATGCGTCCGCCCATGTTGTTGACAATATGCTGTGAGATATTCAATCCCAGTCCCGCGCCGTCATGTTTGCGGCTGCGGCCATTTTCAGCCTGTTCAAAGGCGCTGAATATTCTTTCCCGGTCGCATTCCGCAAGCCCCGGGCCGCTATCCCGGATCTCGACCCTGATCCTGGAATGGCCGGAGTTTTCCTCGCAATCAACGGTATTCACCGCAATCAGAACGCCGCCTTTGTCTGTAAATTTGATCGCATTTCCGGCAATATTCAAAATAACCTGCCTTAACTTGCCCTTGTCGAGCATGACCAAGACCGGTACGTCCCGGGCAATATGAGAAGCAATCTCCAGGTTTTTTTCATAGGCTCGATTTGCCAGCAATTCGCCAATACTCTCCACAAGATGGCGAATATTTGTGGCCTCGGGGCGCAGGTCCAGGCGGTTTGCTTCGATTTTTGCTATGTCGAGTACATCCTCGGCCAGCGCCAGAAGGGCATTGCCGGATGTTTCCATTGCGTCGACATAATTTTGCTGGGCAGGTGAAAGATCAGTGTGTTGCAGCAGATCGGCCATGCCCAGAATGCCATTCAAGGGCGTTCTGATTTCATGACTCACGTGGGCGACAAACCGGCTCTTTGCCTGACTTGCATCTTCCGCCTGGTTTTTTGCGTTTTCCAGCCAGACTTCCTGCTCTTTTCGAGCAGTGATGTCGCGTGCGACCGAAATTATCACCGGGAGTCCGTTGTCGCGCTCCTTGTCGGCAATATCCAGCCAGGAAAACCAGCGCAGCCCCGAATTTGTGTTGAGGCAGATATCGCGCGCACGCGCCTGCAGTCCGCTATCATCCGAAGCGGGAGACTGATCTGCCAGCAGTGCTTCAAGTTGAAAATAGGGTTTATTCTTGCTGGAAAGCGGGTTGAATTTATCACCGAATACATCGATAAACGCCTCATTGGCAAACATAACCTGCCCGTTGACATCACGATGCACGACCAGGTCGCCAAATGCCTCTGTCAGGCTTCGATAACGTTCCTCGCTTTCCCGGATTTCCCAGGTCTGATCTTCCAGCAGTTCCAGACGTTCGGCCAGTACACTTGCCTTTTTGTTTCTTGCCCTGCTGTTGGTTAAAACCAAGCCAATTGCCAGAACGGAAAGGGCGCCGATTGGCAGGGTTGCCAGAAGCCATCCGCCCTTCAGGCCCAGATGGCCGGACGAAGCTATGATGGAACCCG
>QIIJ01000343.1 GCA_003232595.1 Aurantimonadaceae bacterium
TCGCTCACTATAATACGCCTTCGGAAATCGAATATTCACTGGAGCAGTTTGCCCGTGTTTTGGGTTGATACTTATCGATTGGCCACAGGCCCAACATTTGGAAAACTGAAAAATGAGTGATGCTGACGAATTTATTGAGTTTGCCGACAACCTTGCCGATCAGGTGCGACCGATCCTTGTTGAGGCCTTTGAAAAAGGCTGTGACTATGAATTCAAGGCGGATGGCAGTCCGGTAACCGAAATCGATTGCAAAGTCGAAAAATTCCTGCGAAGCGAAATCAAGGCCCATTTTCCAAATTTTGGCATTCTGGGAGAGGAGTTCGGCAACGAACAACTGGATGCAGAATATGTCTGGGTGATTGATCCCGTTGACGGCACCAGGGAGTTTGCAACCGGCCTGCCTAACTTTGGCAGCCTGATAGCCTTGTGCCATCAGGCTGTACCCGTGCTCGGTGTGATTGAGTTGCCGATTGAAAAATTACGAGCCATCGGCGCAAAAAACCGCCCGACAACATGCAATGGCAAGCCGGTTAAAACCCGTAAATGCGAGCTTCTGAAAAATGCTGTTGTGTGTGCAGGCGGCCCGGATTCATGGGGTGTTGAGGAACCGAAACTGGCAAAACTTCGTCAAAACACGAGTTGGCGGGTTTATGATGGCGGATGTGCGGCTTACGTATCTTTGGCACGCGGGTACCTTGATGTGTGTATCGATACTACTCTTGATGCTTTTGATTTTTGCGCGCTGGCGCCGGTAATCGAGGGTGCGGGCGGTGTGATGAGCGACTGGCAGGGCAAACCATTGACACTTTCTTCCGGCAAACTGGTAGCCGCCTCAGCCACACAGCAAATTCACCTTCACCGCCAATTGCTTGAGTGCCTGAAATAGCAATTCCGGCACCCTCCTCGGGGGTGATGGAAAAGTCTACAGGAACAGGCGAGACTATGGCCATCAGCCACAATGTTCAGTTCAGCACTGTTTGAACTACGAAAGTTACCAATAAAAAATTGCACGGGGAAACCACGTGCTTGAAAATCAGGAGGATGGAATCACTATGAAAATACTATCAAAATATATTGCAGCAACGGCTCTTGCCGTCGGCATGTTTACCGTAGCACAGGTAAATTCAGCATCAGCCCAAACTTTGAGGGTTGGAATGGAGTGTACATATGCACCGTACAATTTCAAAAAAGCCGATGGTTCACTGGACGGCTATGATGTTGACGTTGCCAAAGGCGTTTCTGCAATAATTGGGCAGGAAATCGAGTTTGTGTGCCAAAAGTGGGACGGAATGATCCCTGCATTGCTGGCCAACAAGTTTGATTTGGTTGTTGCCTCCATGTCGATTACAGAATCACGGCTGGAAAAAATGGATTTTTCAGCACCCTATCGTATCTCTGTAGGCCGCCTTGTCGGTAAAAAAGGCATGGGCGTAAAACTATTTGATGATGCAGGTAAGCCCATGGCCGATAATTTCAAGGACCTTAAAATAGGCATGGGCCGGGCAACGACCTATTCAAAATGGTTTGAAGCAAAATTGCCCGACGCAAATGTTGTCTATTATGACAGCTCAGAAGCCATGTATCTCGATCTGAGAAACGGCCGCACCGATATGATCATGACCAATCCGATGAAAGCTTTCCTCAGTTTCCTGAGCAAGGAAGACGGCGACGGGTATGAATTTGTCAGCCCGCAGATTGACGAGACCGAGTTCTTTGGTATCGGCGTTGGTATTGGGTTGCGCAAGGGCAACGATGATTTGAAAAAGAAGCTTGATGCCGCGATTCTGCAACTCACCAAGGACGGATCGCTCGAAAAGTATGCATTGAAGTATTTCCCATTTGCTATTCACAACGAAGGCTGGGAAGGGTAATTTACCCAAATAATTTTCACGGCAGGGATATTCCCTGCCGTGAACACCAAGCGCTCGCAGTTGCAACACTCGTTGCCTAGAGCACTTCCCGAAAAGTGGTAGCCGGTTTTCGGATAGAAGTGCGTAAAAACAAAGAGTTAGAGGGCTTGAGCGATTCACATAACCGCGAAAGTGCTCTAGTGAGTGCAACGCAAAACAAAGACCGGCGAAGGGGATATCGTGGCGGACCTGGTTGGATGGTGGGACGACTTTTTCTGGGGATCGGTGGTTGTCGGCCAGGTTTTTTTTGTCTCCCTGGTATTGATGGTGCTGTTTGGATTGCTTGGCGCGGCGGCTAAACTTTCAAACAGCCGCATCGCCCAAAAGACCGCTGCGGTCTACACCGTCATATTTCGTGGTACGCCGGAAATACTGGTACTTTTGCTGATCTATTTCGGGGCGGCGATTTCACTGACAGCCATTGCCCAGGCCTTTGATCCGACCATACAGTTCATCGATATTCCACCGTTCTGGGCAGGCTCCTTTGCCATCGCCTTGGTTGTCGGGGCCTACGCCACCGAGACGTTCCGTGGCGCATTCCTAGGCGTTGATCCGGGGCTGATTGAGGCTTCCAGAGCCCTTGGAATATCAAATTTCAGCACTTTCATATATGTTCAGATTCCCGAGATGTGGCGCCTGGCCCTGCCGGCATTTGGTAATCACATGTTGTCGCTGATCAAGGATACAGCCCTTATTTCCATCATCGGGCTGAACGAAACCCTGTTTGTTGCAGAGCAGGCAACCGGCACAACCGGCAAGCCCTTCACCATGTATATCGTGGTCGGCATTATCTATCTTGCCTTCTCGACGATAATTACATTGAGCGTGATGGGTTTGGAGAAAAACGCCAACAAGCATCTGGAGCGGGCGCGATGAGTTTCGATTTTTCGCTTATATGGGATTCTGTCCCCAAAATGCTGATGGGCATGGGCCTCACCTTGCAGTTGATGTTTATCGCAATTGTTCTGGGCACAGCTCTGGGCGTTCTGTTACTGCTGATGCGCATCAGCGGCAAATGGTATCTTGTCTGGCCATCAACGGTATATATCTACATATTCCGGGGTACGCCTATTCTGGTGCAAATATTCATCATTTATTACGGTCTGCCGCAGTTTGAATTTATACGCGAAAGCATATTCTGGCCAGTCCTGCGTGAACCCTACGGCTGTGCAATCCTTGCTCTTTCGCTGAACAACGGGGCTTACCTGTCCGAGATATTCCGTGGCGGTGTTCAGGGCGTCGATCGTGGATTGGGCGAAGCCGCCTCCGCATTGGGGCTGTCGGTTCGCCAGCGGTTTATCTATATCACAGCGCCCATTGCCATCCGCCTGTCGATTCCCGCCTACAGCAATGATGTTGTCAGTTTGATGAAATCAACCGCATTGGCCAGCACCATCACCCTGGTTGATATGATGGGCATCGCGCGGA
>QIIJ01000194.1 GCA_003232595.1 Aurantimonadaceae bacterium
GTCTACAGCAGGCCTTGCGGCCAGAACAGCAAATATAATCGCCACAGTACAGGTGAGCAGGAATGCAATCATTGGAATGATCAGCATCGGTTCGACGTTTAGAAAATAGGTGCCTGAAACCAGCAATATTGAAACCAGGAGACCATTGAGCGAGATCATAATATTGGCCTTTGTAGCGGCGAGTGTAATCATGTCGAGCTGTGCCCGGTAGGAATTTCGGAACATTGACTCAATGCCCCGGGATGTGCCCAGTTGAGGTGATTTTTCCGGTTTTTTGCTGGCTTTGTTTGGAACGAGCTTGAGGCGGATTTTGCCGGCGGATTTTTTGGCCATTACCAAATCCTTTTTTCCTGATTTATTATTTGTTCCCGATGCTGGTTGCTTTTCCTTGGCCATTGTTATCCTCCCCTCCGATTTGAAATGCCGGAGTTCGGGGTCTGAAGCTGGTGGAAGTGTTCCTTTTCCCTGGCGGCAACGAGCCGGGTATTACGTTCTATCGTTGCCCGGATTGCATTTTCCTGGCAGCCAGGCAAAGAGCTTTTTCCTTTTAACGGAAGCCTTTGGGTATAGTTACCGTCTCCATCCATGTCCCAGACACTACGGCGGTCAATCTGTTGACCGACCAGCATCTCAAGCAAGAGATTGCGGGCGGCTGTATCCCGAACAGGTACCAAAACCTCCACTCGCCGTTCAAGGTTGCGCTTCATCAGATCGGCGGAACCGATATAGAATTCCTCATCGCCGCCGTTGCGGAAATAGTAGATGCGGGCATGTTCCAAAAAACGGCCAATAACACTGATCACGGTAATATTTTCCGACAGTCCAGGCAAACCTGGGCGCAGGCGGCAAATATCCCGAACAAGCAGTTCCACCTTCACTCCTGCCTGCGAGGCGCGATAAAGCGCGGCGGTGATGTCTGTGTCTTCAAGTGCATTGGTTTTCAGCCGGATAAGGCCGGGAGAACTGGCAGAATGCCGGTCGATCTCTCGATCAATTCTGGTGAGCAATCCGTTCTTGATTGCCAGTGGAGCCACAAGCAGTTGCGAATATTCGCGCGCGTTGCTCCAGCGCGTTGTCAGATAATTAAACAATTCACTCAGATCATTAACCAGGTCCTCCTCACAGGTAAGCAGCCCAACATCGGAATAGAGCCGGGCGGTTCCCGCGTGGTAGTTGCCAGTGCCAAAATGTGCGTAACGACGAAGCCTGCCTTTCTCCGAGAACACCATAATTAACGTGAATTCCAGCTTCCACCAGATGGTTTGCCCATTTGATATTTGCAGCTTCATCAAACCGGGCCTGCAACTCCACAACAACGGCAACCTGTTTACCGTTTTGTGCGGCATTGATCAGATATTCGATTATTCTTGTATCGGCTGATGTGCGATACAATGTCATTTTGATCGCAAAGACTTTTGGATCGATACTGGCTTCGCGAACCATGCGGGCAATCGAAGTTTCAAAAGATTCGTACGGATGCAACAACAAAATAGAACCGGCTTCGCGAATGCTTGCAAAAACATCCTGATCACTTCGAAGCATTGAATTATCAACCGGATGATGTGGTCTGTCGCGCAATGCCGGAATATCCAGTCCGGCCAGTTCCATCACATCACACATGCCGATCATATCGTCGCAGATAAATATATCTTCCGCGTTGTTGAGGCCGAGTTTGTCGGCCAGCATCAAAAGGTTTTCCTGGCTTATGCTGCTGTCTGTCTGCAATCTGACAACCGGTGCGAATTTTCGGTTTCGCAATTCATCTTCAATTACCTCGAGAAGGTCGTTTGCGCCGGTTGTATCCATCTCTGATATTGCATTTCGAGTTGCCCTGAACAAACAATAGCTTTGCATTTCCAGGCCGGGAAACATCAATTCAAGATTGTTGACGATTACATCCTCAATCATGACGAACCGATTGTCAGCACCAATCTGTATAAACCGCGGAACTTCATTCGGCCCGGGAATTTTGATCCGGGCAAGCAGGGGAGTGTCATTTTCGGTTTTGCTGAACGTGACCAGCAGATTGAGCGACAGATTTGAGATCAGTGGGAACGGATGTGTCGAATTGATTGCCAAGGGTGTAATCAGTGGCAGAATTTCCTCTTTAAAATACTGTGAAAGCAGGTATTGTTGTCGACGATTGAGGGCTGAATATTTTTCGACTGCGACACCAGCCTTCGAAAGCTCGTCCCTTATCGCGGCATAGGCAATGCTGAGATTTTTGAGAAATCTACCAACTTCAAAGGCGCATTCATCAAGTTGCTGACGCGGGGTGCGGCCATCAACGGTCAGTTTATTAACCCCCGCACCAACCTGTTGTTTCAAACCGCCGATGCGTTTCATGTAGAATTCATCAAGATTGGAATTTGCTATGGCAAGAAACTTCACCCGTTCCAGAAGTGGAGTGCGCAGGTCGTTTGCTTCATTTAATACCCGCTCATTGAATTTCAGCCAGCTCAATTCCCGATTAAGATACAGCTCTCGCTTTTCCACGCCACTTTGCACGACCGTCACCGGTTTTTCTTTTTCAGACGGGGTGTTGGTGTTTGCGCGACCCAGGAATGTTCCATTTTGTGATGGTGGCTTGGAGCCAATTGAGTTATTGCTTGTTTCAGCATGATCATTGACTTGCTCAGGTTTGGGTCTGGTCATGATCTTCCTTTTCCATGTTTTGCGATCAAAGAACTGCACTGCCGTTTTCAACCGGCAGCAATGAACAAATTTCACGCTGCCGGGAATTCTGACGAGGTGCATCCATGGCCTCAGTTTCCAAAAATGGCGCGGGCAATGAAGAAGACGATGCTTGCCAGTGCCGCAGCACTTGGAACTGTAATGAACCATGCTGCAAGGATGCTCAGGAACTGGTTGCGTCGAACCAGTTTCCTGGGCCGAATGCGCGGAGCAGGTGGCGCACTTAGTAAGCCCCTGCTCTGATTTTTTACTGTGTTTGGATTGGCAAGGGTGAAATTGACTTCGCGCGATTTGCAAAGCGAATTGTGGACAAACTCCCGATAAAAACCCACTCCGAAAATTGCGCCAATCGTAATGTGTGTAGAGCTGACCGGCAGGCCAAGAGCGGATGCTGCAATTACTGTGATCGCCGCAGACAAGGCTACAGAAAAGGCTCGGGACTGGTTTAATGTAGTTAAGGTTTTACCCACCGTTTTGATCAGTTTTGCACCAAATAGCGCCAGACCGATGGCAATACCCAACGCACCGATCATCATTACCCATAGTGGAATACCGACCTTTGCATTAATCTCGCCGGAACTGGCGGCATTGACAATTGCTGATACCGGTCCAATCGCATTTGCCACATCATTTGCACCATGGGCGAAGGACAGCAATGCGGCTGCGAAGACCAGCGGTATGTTAAACAGCCGGTTTATACTCTTGCGGTCGTTACCGATCCGTTGTGAAGCTTTTTGTACCATAAAGCGAACCAGCACAAATGCGGTGCTAAATGAGATTGCGCCGATTGTTATCAGCATCCAGGCGTCCGGTTTCCAGATCTGTTTAAGGCCTTTCATGGTCAGATACATGGTAAATGCGGCTGCCATTATCCCGACAAAAACAGGAACCCAGTTTTGGCTGGCGGTCAGCATGTCCTTTTTAGAGAAGATGGTTTTTTGCATCATTGCGAGGAATACGGCTGCAATCACACCACCCAGAATTGGCGAGATGAACCAACTGGCAACAATTTTTGACATTACCAGCCAGTTCACCACTCCAAAGCCGGC
>QIIJ01000439.1 GCA_003232595.1 Aurantimonadaceae bacterium
TATCCGTCGATCTTGTCATCACAAACGGCAGCACCTGTTTCAGCGGATTTCATTCCGGATGCCAGAGCAAGGTCTGAACGCTGCCAGCCCATGGCTTTTTCAAGAACTTCCCAGGTACCCAAAGTGCCGGAACCGGGATTACCGATATTGAAGCGCTTGCCTTTGATATCCGAAATATTGTTGATGCCGGAATCATCGCGGGCAATCACTGTCACAGGTTCAGCGTGAACTGAAAAGACTGCGCGCAGTTTTTCAAATTTTCCTTTTTCCGAGAATTTGGAAGTACCATTGTAGGCGTGGTACTGCCAGTCGGATTGGGCAACGCCGAATTCCAATTCACCGGCCCGGATGGTGTTGATATTGTAGATTGATCCACCGGTTGATTCCGCAGAGCAGCGAATGCCGGTTTCTTTGCGGGTCTTGTTGACGAGGCGGCAGATAGCTCCACCGGTTGGATAGTAAACGCCGGTTACACCGCCGGTGCCAATGGAAACGAATTGTTTTTCCTGGGCATTTGCGGCAATCGACATTCCTAGCAAACCAATAGCAGCAACTGCGCCGGTCAGCATTGTTTTACTCAATTTCATGATTTAGCTCTCCCTTTTTCTGACGTAGGGTTATCTACGTTCAATTATCAACTATATAAATTTTCCTGATATTAGCTAATGATTATTTCCGATAATATTCTTCAATCTTGCTTAAGTTCTTAAAAATCATTAATGTTATAGGAAATTGAACCCTCTGCCGTATGCCAAATGAAAATTGGAGGAATTACTATTGGAATTCCGGCAACTTAGAACCCTGGTCGCAATTGCTGATTTTGGCTCGTTTGTTGCCTTACCCAGTCTGCTGTCAGCCTTCAAATCAGTAATCTGGAGCAGGAAATCGGATGTTCATTGTTTGACCGGAGATCGAGACCACCGGTTTTGAATGAAAGAGGTCTCGGGCTTGTCGAGGATGCCAGAAAAATTCTTGAACTGTGTGAGCATATGACAGATTTGGCGGGTGGTAAGGATTTATCCGGTACAATTACGCTTGGTGCAGTTCCGACCAGCTTACTTGGGCTGATGCCGGTGGCGTTGTCAGAAATCAGAAATCAATACCCCAAATTGCGTATACGTCTTGTCAGCGGACTTTCTGCCGAACTTGCAGGACGCACCAGAACCGGAGAAATTGACGCTGCATTGGTGACCGAACCGACAGTGCTTGCTGAAGGGTTGCGTTGCCATGTCATTGCCATTGAACCACTGGCACTGATCACGCCAGTAGATTTATTGTCAAATGATGTTCGCCTGATCCTTAAGGAACAGCCCTATATTCAATTCAACAAGAATGCATGGGCAGGCCAGCAAATTGTCCAGCATTTACTGGATCTCGGAATTAAGACCCAGTTGGCCATGGAAATTGATTCACTTGAGGCAATTTACAGAATGGTGGCCCAGGGATTGGGTGTTTCGATAATTCCACTGAACAGCGCAACGGAGGCCATGCTTCCAGGCATCAAGACGATGGTCCTTGAGGAGCCCGCCTTGTATCGCACCCTGGTTATTGTGGAGCGCACAACAAATCCACGTTCAGCCCTGGTATCAGGAATTGTCGAAATATTGCGCAATGCCGGGCAGGGTGGACACAAAGTAAATGATCTGCCAGTACGCGCGCGACAGGTTCTTTGAACAAATTAACACTAAACTGGAATACAACTCATTTTTCATTTGGAGAACTTGCAGATACAGTTGCAACGAACTGATGCACTGCCAGATGAACAACCTCTAATGACATATTTCCATAATCAAGTGCAAATCCAATGAAACAGACAGACATGCATTCTGAACATCATCCAGAACCAGACAATGTTTCACCCCTGGGGCCGCTTGCCGGATTGCGGGTGCTGGATCTTAGTCGAATTCTCGCCGGCCCGACCTGTACCCAGTTATTGGGTGACATGGGAGCGGATATTATCAAGATCGAAAAGCCTGGAGGTGGCGATGATACCCGCAAATGGGGCCCGCCCTATGTGCAGGCAAGCGATGGTGAGCCCACCCATGAAAGTGCCTATTATCTTGCGTCCAACCGCAACAAGAGGTCTGTTGCAATTGATATCTCTTCAAAAGAGGGAGTTGAACTTGTTCGAAAGCTGTTAATAAAATGCGATGTGCTGCTTGAGAACTTCAAACTTGGCGGGCTGAGGAAATACGGGCTTGGATATGATGATCTCAAAAACGAATTTCCCTCGCTTGTCTATTGTTCAATAACAGGATTTGGGCAAACCGGACCAAATGCTCACCGGGCCGGGTATGATTTACTGGCGCAAGGGTTTGGCGGCATGATGTCGCTTACGGGAGACCCTGAAGGTGAACCAACCAAAGTTGGCGTCGGCATCGCTGATGTGATGACAGGTATGTATGCTGCAACCGCAATTCTTGCAGCACTGCGCCACCGCGATGCCACCGGTGAAGGTCAGCATATCGATCTTGCTCTGGTCGACACCCAGATTTCATGGCTTGTCAATGAAGGGACCAATTATCTGCTTTCTGGTGAGGAGCCTTTGCGACGCGGGAATCAGCACCCCAATATTGTACCCTATCAGGTGTTTGAGGTTCTTGATGGTCATGTGATTATCGCTATTGGCAATGACCGCCAGTTTGAACGATTTTGCAATATCATTGGCGCGCAACATCTGGCGTCTGACAAGGAGTTCGCAACCAATCAGGCCCGGCTGGCAAATCGGGATTGGCTGATTGACGAACTGTCTACAATCCTGCTTGAGCAGAACAAACAAACATTGCTTGCAGATATGGAATTGCAAGGTGTTCCGGGCGGGCCGATCAATACAGTGGCGGAAGCCCTTGCAACGCCTCAGGTCGCAGCAAGAGATATGTCTATCACGATGCCCTACAAACCTGCCGCAAGCGGGGTTGTTGATCTTATTGGCAACCCGATAAAATTTTCCAAAACACCAGTCACATACAGAATTCCACCACCCACCTGTGGCGAACATACCGAGGAAGTGCTTCGAGAATTATTGAACGATTCAATACAAGATCAGGGAAAATAGGCATGTTCTCTTTGAATGATGATCAACTGGCGCTTCAGGAGGCAGCCCACAGGCTGGCTGAAAACGAATTCAGGCACCGCGCCGCTGATGTTGACCGTAGCGAAGAATATCCGTGGGACAATATCAAGAAGCTGACCAAAGCCGGGTTTATGGGAATGACAATTCCAACGCAATATGGCGGTCAGGGTCTTGGTTATATTGATGCTGTTCTGGTGATCGAACAAATGGCAAAGGTCTGTGGTGTGACAGCGCGCATTGTTGTTGAAGCCAATATGGGCGGTGTTGGTGCGATCATGGCATATGGTAGCGACAAGCAGAAAAAACTGGCCGCCGG